>VKHO01000014.1 GCA_011125455.1 Chlamydiales bacterium STE3
AGAAGGTCTATTTGGAATTTTTGATGCTTGGAAAAATCCGAGAAGGAAATTAAAAATCTTATGGGTAGATGGGGGATATGAAGGAAACTATGCTCGCTAGCCGAGCAAGAGCTAAAGGGATAGAATTAATTACGGTAAAGAGAAGGGATTCCGCATTTAAGATATTGCCTCGAAGATGGGTTGTTGAGCGCACATTTGCTTGGCTAGGGAGAAATAGGCGATTGAGTAAAGATTATGAGTACAGAACTAACACGAGTGAATCGATGATTTATTTGGGTATGTCCAGGTTAATTTTAAGGCGAATTGGAAGTTTGTGAACACCCTCTAAAAAAGCCCTTACTTTATCTATTTTAAAAATTAAAATCGTAAATCTTCTTTTAATAATAGCTTAAATAAGGGTATATGTTATTAACTGGCATTTAATTTAATATGTTTTTTTTACTAATAATTCTATTTATGTTTATTAAAACTTATGGTAACATTTTTCATGACGTTTTTTTTAGATGTTTTATTTGCCTTAATTAAAAAATGTAAAGTTTAAAAAATAACTTTTTTTATAAATTTTCAAATTTAAAAATCTCTAAAAACATATAATCTCATCGAAATTAGCTTCAAGCTGTTCATAGCTAATTCAACCGTTTATGAGGCGGAGCAATTATATAGCAGATTTATAAGCCAAGTGGAGAAAACTACGGGATGGTGAAGAAAGTATAGATAAGCAATGGCATAACAATAAAACATACACTTTATTTAAGGGTTTCTATTTTGCGAGAAAAATTGAATTTTTTCTTGCATAGTGAATTTACGCTTTTTAGCAATAAGTAATACTTACTTTCAAAGGAGAAATATTATGCAACCTTCCACAGTTAATGGACAATCGGGCACAACTAGTAGCTTGATATCACCTAGCTCAGGATCTCAACAATCTTGCAGCAGGTGGAATACTCGCACCTGGAGCCCCTCGTCTTCTTTTCAGCCTCGTCCTTTCCAACCTACCTCCTTTCAACCTCGTCCTTTTCAGCCTACCAATTTTAGTCCTACCTCCTATGCGCCTTCCTCTGCTTCTCCCAGCCCTGTGATTAATGAAGAATCAAATTTTCAAAGTACACCACCTACTTTAGACCCTTCACGCTTTACACATGTATTTCAAGAAGTAGCCGCTGAAGCTCCCTCTAAAGATGATCAAAAATCAGTTATGCAATCCTTAAAAAAAGAAGAACAGAGTGTTGATGAAGATGAAGAAAAGTTAGGAAAAACAACAGGTGAACAAATAGGCCTAAAACTAGCTGCATGCAAACAGAGAAGTGAAGATATAACTTCATTTTACAAGGAATCGATGAAGATAAATGAGCTATACAGCTCCGCAGCTTTTGAAATTGCAAAGGAGTTGAAGGATGCTACTATAGCAAGCATACCAACAGGTAGACCATTGGGAAGGGATTATTTGAAACGGGCGGAGGAAGCACTTAAGAAAGCTGAGGAGATTGAACTTGCTGCTGCTAAGCAAAGAGACCCAGCACTTCAGTCCGCAATCGATGAATTAAAAAAGACAAAGAATTAGTGGTTTCTGCTGCTCAGCAAGATGGCAGGACATTATAGCAGAAGCAGGAAGCACTTAAGAAAGCTGAGTAGATTAAACTTACTGCCGTTAAGCAAAAAGGAACAGTAACTCAGCGTTGCCCGCAAAGAGCTTAAAAATGATAAAAATATTGCATTAGCTGCGGAGTAAGAAGATTACTAGACTCATTTTTTTGCTCATGAGTATTAAAGAACAATCAGGAGATTGCGTGTGCTAGTAATAGGCAATCTATTTTTTGCAACTTGAGATTGCTTTCCTCAGCTTTATTAGGATAAATAATCTAGAGAAAGCTGAGGTCCTGTGAAATGAATTAGCCTTTAAGGATAGCTCTACTAAATCAGCAAGAAGGTAAGCCAATCACAGTCTCGTTCAGCTAAATCATTTAATATGCTGTAGCATTCCCTACTTTGATAAGCAAGAGTTACCTAGCACATTCTATTTCTGCCAGTGGTATCTTGCCCTCCATCTTTTCGTGTGCAAGACGCTTGGCATCTAAGAATATTGGCAAAGGCGTCTTGCCAAAACACTGTTAGCTCGCCATAATTTACTCTAAAAATTTCCTTATTTCATGAGTATTGCAACGACCACTTTCATATGGCCGGCTATTACCTATAGAGTTGTTTTTACCGGAGAAATTCGTTTTATTATCTTTTTGAGAACTTAAGATGGATTATAGAGCAACACTCCATAATAAGAATGTTGCTCTCTGAGATTAAAGAGTCTTATAGCGTTTTTGCAGGCGCGCAATTCGATCATCTAGGGGAGGGTGGCTTGCGAAGAATTTAAGAATCCCTGAATAGTTAGAAATTTTAAATGCTTGAAAAGCTGGCTGGTCCTTAGATTGGTCTTTAATTTCAACTGTCTTTTTTAAAGCATTAAGAGCAGAGATCATCTTTTCGGGGCTGGAAAGTTTAGCTCCTCCAAGATCTGCACGGTACTCTCTGCGTCTTGAGAAAGTTGCAATGACCACACTCCCTAGAATCATAAAAACCATTTCTAACAAAAAGACGATACCATAGTAAGCAAATCCCCCAGCATTGCTTTCTTCCCTTCGATCTCCACGAGTCACTGCATAGGCAATGATCCGAGCAAAGAACATAACAAAGGCGTTAACGACACCCTGAAGAAGAGTCATAGTGACCATATCTCCATTGGCAATGTGTGTAACTTCATGTCCCAGCACCCCTTCGACTTGAGCATCATTCATTCTTTGCAACAGCCCAGAGGACACTGCGACTAAGGAATTACGTTTTGATGGCCCTGTAGCAAAAGCATTAACCTCTGGTGAATTATAAATTCCTACTTCGGGCATTGCTGGCAAACCAGCTTTTTTTGAAAGGGCGTGCACCATATTCAATACTTCCCTAGCAGCTGGATCATTAGTGTTAGGGTCAATCATTCGAATACCCATCATCGACTTTGCCATGAATTTAGAGAGCAACAAAGAAATGAAAGCACCTCCCATGCCCCAAATTAGACAAAATATAGCTAAAGTCGGTAGGTTAAGCCCTCGCTTTTGCAGAAACGGTTGGATATTAAAAATATAAAGAAAAAATGAAATAACTGTGACAACTAGAAAGTTGACAGTTAAGAATAAAAAGATTCTTTTTGCCATAGCGGTAAATTCCTTTTTGGTGTGGGCAGATAATCATCTTTCTCTCTGTAAAAGAGAAAATCTCGTAAATCCTTCCAAATGCAACTGCTTAAAGTGAAATTTTTGGCAAAATTTTATCTCTAAAATTGCGCTAATAAAAACCACTTTAACAAGCAGCCCAATTTATAAAAAATGGGGAATGTTGAACAAACGAAGGAAATTATTTATAAACTTATCTTAGTACTTAAGGGGAATAAATTTAAAGTATTTAGATTAAATGGATTCTATTTTTTACTCCTTCTCAGATACTTCAAAAGAAAAAAAATATAGTTGGAATTTTTATAAAATAGGTAAAAATATTATTTTCTATTATAATAAAGAATTAAGCATTGATATTTTTTTCATACTCTTATTTTGTAAGAAGGGAGGAAAAATTATGGATCTTCGCAAATCATTTTCCCGATCTATTTTTTTCGCATTATGGTGTGTGCCTTTGGTGTTAACACAGCAAGTTACAGCCGATGAGCCTCAGGTGGGAGAAGCAGAAAAGTTGATTGTAAAAGATAACCACCGTGGTAAGCACAACCATCATCATGGACATCATCGCGACCATAACCATAAACACCATAAACACCATAGACATCACCATCATAATCACTGGAATGAGGGCTGGGGCTGGGGTGGATCTGGATATTACTATGGCACACCCTCCTACTATTACCAAACTCCTGAATATAACTTTTACGAATCAACGCCTTACTATTACTATCGAACATTTCCAAATAGTTAGTTCTTCTGCAGACTGTAACTATTTCAGAGCTTCTAGTAGTGTTCAGGGGAGTTGGCAAAAAAGATAGGCGCAAAAAAGCTGAGTAATAAAAAATGTGCTTCTCAGCTTAAAGCCAAATAACCCCGCCACGATTTTTGCTTAGTAAGATTGAGCATGAGTCTTCTTGAAAGCATCCCTTCTGAGGACGCAAGCATCGCACTGCAAACAAGGGTCTTTACTGGTTGTAGGCTGATAACAGCTCCAGGTCATATGCAGGGGAACATTAAGCTCTAAACCTTTTCTGACGATATCTTCTTTTCCAAGATGGAGAAAAGGGGTCATTAAAGTTGGGGGAGAGGAGACTACAGCTTGTTTTGTGGCTAAATTTAGAACATTTTGAAATGCTACCATGTAAGCTGGCCGGCAGTCTGGATAAGGATGGAGATCATTGGCATTCGAAGCAATATAGATTTCTTGAGCATCTAGTGATTCCGCAATAGCAGCGGAATAGGCGAGGAAAAGCGTATTTCTAGCAGGAACATAGGTGTTTGGAATTGAATGTGCGATTTCATTGACAGTCCGATTGGTTGGTGCTTTTATCGAACCATGGATGAGAGAGGTATTGCTAAAGATCGAAGGATCAATAACAATTTCTTGCTGAGTAATATTATAAAAAAGCGCAATTTTTCTGGCTGCTTCAAGTTCTAAGCTATGCTTTTGCCCATAATGAAAAGTGAGTGCGTGGCAGTCCCTTCCCAAGGAAATCGCCTGGGCGAGCATGACTGTTGAATCTAATCCGCCACTTAATAATACAACCGCTTTCGACATCATACCCCCTTAGTTTCAGGAGACCAAATATACTTATGGCATTGAAGATTTAATCGACAAGGCAACTTATCCTGCAAAATCCAATGTATCAACTCTTTAGGCTCCAGTTTGCCAAATACCGGCGAGACCAGCACTTCTTTGGAGCGATCAAACAAATGGTACTCTCTGCAAATAGAAATAGTATAATCAAAATCCTTTTTGTCTTGGACAACAAACTTGACTTCATCATGTTCTCTAAGATTTCTTAGGTTAGGGAAATAGTTTTTTTCTTCCATTTGGCTGCCAGGGCACTTTACATCGAGAATAATTCGCACTCTTTCATCTACTTTATCTATTGGCAAAGATCCGCCTGTTTCTAAAGAAACAGTGTAGTTAAGCTCACATAATTTTTGCATTAGAGTCAAAACATTTGGCTGCAATAAAGGTTCTCCCCCTGTGACACAAACGTAACGACAACCAAATTCTTTAACCTTATCTAAAATGTATTCAACGGATTGAGAAGTACCTCTTCCAAAAGAATAAGAGGTGTCGCACCATGCGCAGCGTAGATTGCAACGAGCTAGTCTTACAAAAGTTGTCATTTGACCTGTTAAGCTTGTTTCTCCTTGAACGCTTGCAAAAATTTCAATTAAATTGAGAAAAGTATTCATAGCGCAAAATAATAACAAAAAAAGTTATAATTAACTAACTTTTTTTGTTCTTATACATCTGGATGCAGATTTAACGTGAAATCATTCCTTTAGACTTCATCCCTATTGATCCCATCTTTTAAGTGCGCTAAGGGGTAAAATCGGCTAAGATCACCAAGATATTTTATAAATTGAATAGATGAACCAAAAAGTGCTAAATAATTAATTTTTTAAGGGATAACAATACTAATAATCATTATATATCTATCTTAGATAAGCTTGATATTAAAAAGTTCCAATTTTAGAAAAATCACGAAAACCTTTTTAATTTAAAAAAATAGGAAGATAAATTTGATGAAGAGCAAGCCGACATTAAATGTTGCCGTTACTGGTGGTGCGGGTCAGATCGCTTACAATTTATTGTTTAGAATTGCTAGTGGGGAGTGTTTTGGAAAAGATCAGCCTATTTCTCTTCGTATCCTTGAAGTTCAGGATGCCTTACGGGCTTTAGAAGGGGTGAAAATGGAGCTCGAGGATTGCGCTTTTCCCTTGCTCAAAGAAATCCTTATCGGAAAAGCACCAAATGAGATTTTTAAAGATGCAAACTGGGCCTTGTTGCTTGGTTCCAAGCCCCGAGGGCCAGGTATGGAGCGTAAGGATTTACTAAAGGAAAATTCTAAAATTTTTATTGAGCAGGGAAAATCTTTAAATGCTGTAGCTGATAGAAATGTTAAAGTTCTCGTTGTAGGCAATCCCTGTAATACCAATTGTTTGATTGCACTAAAGAATGCTCCTGAGTTGGAGGAAAAAAACTTCTTTGCTATGACAAGATTAGATCAAAATCGAGCGGTCTTTCAATTAGCATCAAAAGCACACGTACAAATATCTGCAGTAAAAAACGTGACGATTTGGGGGAATCATTCTGCTACGCAAGTACCTGACTTCGTCAATGCTAAAATTAACGAGCAGCCTGTCGTCGATGTTATAGAGGACCTTTTATGGCTGGAAGATAGTTTTGTCTCGATCGTCCAGAAAAGAGGAGCTGACATTATTGAAAAAAGAGGAAAATCGTCAGCAGCATCTGCTGCAAATGCGATTGTTGACTCAATTAAAGACCTATCTCAGCCCACCCCTAATGATCAATGGTTTTCATTAGCTCTTTCGAGCAATGGCAATCCATACGATGTGGAAGAAAATCTCATTTTTTCTTTGCCTTGTAGATTGAACGCAAAAGGATTGGTGGAAATTGTTCCAAACTTGCAAGTCAATGAGTATTTAAAATATCGTTTGCAGATAACAACAAGAGAGTTAATGGAAGAGCGACAAATGGTAGGGGAGCTATGTCAGAATTAATTTTTGAGATTACAAAAGATAATTTGGAGACTGGAATGAGAGGGTACCCTGTTGGGTATTGCACAACTTCTACAGTTGATCCCACAAAGGGATTGTTCTATTCAGGTAAATCTGTAAAAGATTTGGCTTTTGAAGAACCCGAAAAAGTCATTTACCTGCTTTATTTTGGCAAGGAGGGCTCAAAAGAAGAATTAGAGCAGTTTAAAAGCGATTTGCAAAAAAGGGCACATTGCTCAGAAGAAATGTTACAGCATCTATGCTCATTACCTCGAATTGGACATCCGATGAAGCTATTTACTACAGCACTTCTTATAGCAGGGATGTATGAAAGCTGTGGTAATTACAGAGAAGACTGCTTAAATCTTATTGCGAAAATACCGCAAATTACCGCAACAGTGATTAATTACCATGCGGGATGGGGTAAAGGTAATTCCTCGAGACCCGAATTAGGGTATATGGAAAACTTTACACAAATGTTGGCTGTTCCGCATGTTAACCAGCAAGAGTTAAATCAAGTCTTTCAACTTTTTAATATTTTGCATTATGATCATGGTGGTGGTAATCTTTCTACTTTTGTAGGGAAAGCTATTGCATCAGGCTTAGAGGATATGTATGGATCCATTGCAGGTGCAATGTGTGCTTTAGCGGGTCCAAGGCATGGCAAAGCAAATCAAGAATGTTTGGAGTTTAACCAAAAGATTCTTGCTCAAGTCGGTGAAGATGCTTCCTTGCAGGATGTTGAAAAATTATTAAGGAGTTTTTTAGATAGCAATCAATTGATTTTTGGCTTTGGCCATGCAGTACTTCGCGTCGAAGATCCAAGAGCAACTGTGCTTTTTGAAGTGGCTGAAAAAAAATATCATGATCATCCGCTTGTAAAAATTGCAAGCTTACTCAGAAGGGCAGGGCCAGAAGTATTAAAGGAAAATCCCAAAATATCAGATCCCTACCCAAATGTTGATTCTATCTCTGGAACTTTGTTATCGGCAGCAGGCTTTGATTACCCTGAGTACTTTACATTGCTCTTCGGCATGTCAAGAGTAGTAGGGATTGCGATACAGATCGTTTATGAAAGAGTCGTTGCTAGAGAGGGAAAAGGCACGCCGATTATTCGGCCAAAATACATTTTTAAACCTGGAAATTCATGAACTTGTCCAATATTCAGTTTATTTTTAACCGCGCTTTTGCAAAATCTTTTTCATTTAAAAAAAACCTACTTACATTTGCGGTTCTTGCTCTTTTTGGGGTTTTTATTGTCTTCTGTCAGGGACTGCGATTAAATGCCAATAATAATTGGATTGCAACAAGCCTTGTTTTTTTGCCTATTTTTCTTTGTTCCGGAGTTCTCTTGGCAACAGGGATTATTCTCATTCGCCTCTACCATGATGAGGTAAAAAATAAGGAAATTTCTTATAGCGGACTTATAGGAAAGTCTTGGGAGATTGTCCTAGGAGCTTCTTATTTTTCTATTCCGATCATTTTAATCTATCTTTTGCTTTGGATGCTTCTTGGAATTTTTATTTTGCTAGAAGAAATACCCGGAATTGGGGGATTTTTCTCTGCAATTCTTTCTTTTGCACCATTCTTGTTGAATTTAGCCACTCTTGTTTTATGTGTGCTCGTTATTGGTTTACTTTTTTTTGTCACTCCAATTGTAGCTTTAAAAGGCTTAAGTCGCTCTAACGTGACAAATTCCTTGATTAAAAGAATGAAAGGAGATGTTTTTGCCAATGTGTTTCTTTTTGTGATTGGCATCGCACCGCTAGTTGCAGCTTTTTTTCTGCTTTTTTCCGCGGCCTATCTGACAAAGCATTTTTGTGAACCTTGTGGACATCCTGTACAAGTAACGCTACAGCTTTTCTTTATTATGATCCCATTTGCTGCTATTCTATCTCCTTCAGTGGTCTTTTTTTTCAATTTTGCTGTTGAATCACATGTGTTGATTAATGGGAAAATGGCAAAAGACGCCAATGCAACGGATTGAAGCTCAAATGTTTTAAATTAATGGTGGGTTTCAATTCTATTAATAACTCTAAATTTAAGCTGCACAGCTTAAAGTGGAAATAATCGTAGAAGTTTGGTTTTCCCCTACATTGGGCTTAATCAACACAACTTCCTTAGATCTCTATTTGCTAAGCTGGTCTCAATAACTTTTGA
Organism: Chlamydiales bacterium STE3; assembly: GCA_011125455.1. NCBI lineage: Bacteria > Pseudomonadati > Chlamydiota > Chlamydiia > Chlamydiales > Chlamydiales bacterium STE3. The sequence continues at coordinate 8,910 of VKHO01000014.1, forward strand.
GATAGCCATTTCTTGAAAATTGGATCTGCATTCTTCCACAAGCTGTTTTTGCTTGAAGGCCAATTAAACCACTTCATCTTTGGGAAGATATTTTCTTCCTTCTAAAGCTGCAATTCTTTTTTCAATGCTGGGGTGTGTAGCAAAAAGATTGCTCCATAGAGAGCGGTTGTTAAAATAAAGATGTGCATAGGGCTGTCCGATAGCAGGCATATCAGTTTTATCTTGGCTAGAAATTTTTTTTAATGCCTTAATTAGTCCCTCGGGATTGCGCGTAAATTGAACGCCTGTTGCATCGGCCAGATACTCCCTTTCTCTGCTGACTAAGCTTCTTAAAATAGATCCTCCTAGCCATGTAACGGATCCAGCAATGAGGAGAGCGGTAGCGATAATGGTCCTAGACCAGCCTTTATCCCTTTTCGATCGAAAGCTCGAAAACCGCATTAATCTTATACCACAATAGAGAACGACAAAAAAACCGGCTACCATCGCGGCCAATTTTAAGTTGATCTTCATATCGCCATTATAAATATGTCCAAATTCGTGAGCGATAACTCCTTGGAGTTCATCGCGGGTTAGTAGATTGAGAGCTCCAGAAGTTACTGTTACAGCGGCTTTATGAGGGGTAAGGCCGGCAGCGAAAGCATTAATTTCTGTCGCATCTAAGACATAAATCTCAGGCAAAGGAAGAGCTGCGGCAACGGACATTTCTTCACAAATATTGTAAAAGGTTGTTTCTTTTACATTCTTATTGCTTCTTTGGATCAATCGTGCCCCAAGACTTTTGGCGACATAACCGCCTCCTTGTTGCTGATACATCCTGTAATTGTAGAAAGCATAGGTGAAAGTAATAGTACAAAAAGCCAATGCAAACCAAGGAAATGAACTAGAATAGTCGTCGGTAAAAAAATTTTGTAAAATCCATTCCACACTGAAAGCAATAGAAAAGGTCATCACAAAAAATGCTGTCAGGTAGAATGCTGTTCTCGATTTTGCTTTTTGTTGTGCTTTCCAAAAATCCATTGCCATACGTTACCTCTATTCAAAAGAAACTTTTACGGATTTTTTTGCCTCAGAATTTTCAACATCATACAGCTCTGCAGGATGAAACCCTAAAATGGATGAAAAAAGATTACTAGGAAAGGATTGTTGAGCGATATTGTAATTCATCACTTGGTCATTATAAGCTTGCCTGGCGAAAGCAATTTTGTTTTCTGTTGTGCTTAGCTCTTCTTGTAAACCCCTCATTGGTTCACTAGCTTTAAGCTGAGGATAGTTTTCTGCCAAAGCAAAAAAATGACCGAGAGCACTTTTTAATGTGCCTTCAGCTGCTAAAAGCTCCTTAATCGATCCTGTGCCTGTAGGGCCGCCTCTTTGCTCAAGCTTGTCTTTAGCAGAAATTGCTTCACTTCTTGCTTGGATAACAGCTTCAAGAGTGCTTTTTTCATAATTCATGTACCCTTTCACAGTCTCTACAAGATTAGGGATTAAGTCGTATCTTCTTTGCAGCTGTATTGATATTTGAGCCCATGAGTTTTGGACCTGATTTTTCAAGCGAACAAGATAATTGTAAACACCAATTAACCAAAAAATCATTAAGACAATCACAACCGCAATTGCTAAAGTAATCATTGGAATGCTCCTTGCTTTCTTTCCTTTATAACTTTAGGAGAATTTTTTGTGTTCCAAAAAGATTTAAGAAGAATTAATCAGAAAAAATAGGTGGTTTTTGGCTAGAAAAAAAGGAAACTAATTTTTGTAATTCGATGAAATTTTGTGAGACAAAATTAAATTAAATATGATATCCTTTTTTCCAACCGATTGATTTTAGTATTTAAATCTAATTCCAAGACAGGCATATAGTTAGCATTGTATATATTGGGAGCTCTGCTTTTTTTAGGAAATCAAATTATGGATATTAAATTTTTGCTGCGCGCTTTTACTGAATTTGTAACTTTATTTCTCGCATTCCCAGCAGTTTTTATCCTCGGAACCTACCTTACAATAAAACTCAAATTCATTCAGTTAACTAAGCTGAAGTTAAGCCTAATTTGCTTATTGAAAAAAGGAGATAAAGCAGCAGGGGGGATTTCCCAATATCAAGCACTTTCTGCAGTTTTAGCCGGTAATTTTGGTGCAGGTAACATTCCTGGTATGGCAATGGCTATGAGTTCTGGAGGCCCTGGCGCTTTAATTTGGATGTGGCTCATGGCGTTTCTAGGAGCTTCGATTCAGTATGCGAGTTGCCTACTAGGCAGTAAATTTAGCAAAATGAATGATGAAAAAGAACACGTTGGAGGTCCAATGTACTATTTGGCTGACGGGTTAGGCTTCAAACGTTTGGCAGCTCTTTTTTCACTATTCACAATTGCAGCAGCAATTTCTGTTGGAAATATTGTTCAGATGAATTCAATCTTACTTCCTTTAAACGCAATGGGAGTTCCTCCAATTTTGCCAGTTCTTGTTTTTGCTAGTTTAGTTAGCATAGTGATCCTTGGAGGAGTACAGCGATTTGCGCGAGTGGTCTCTTCTATTGTGCCTGCCATGGCTATTATGTATCTTGGCACAACGATTCTTATTCTTGTTACACATGCTAGCCTTGTGATGCCTGCTTTGAAAATGATGTTTGCCGCAGCCTTTGACTTCCATGCTTTTGTCGGGGGCGCAATTGGCGCTGGAACTGCTAAAGCAATCTCTTCTGGGTTTGATCGGGGTCTATTTGCTACAGATGCAGGAACTGGCCTAGTCCCCATTTTACAATCAAATGCTAAATCTAAACATCCTGTCGTGAATGGTATCGTCACCCTCGTTGCACCTCTCCTAGTAATGATTGTTTGCACGGGAACGGGTTTGGTATTAATGGTCACTGGGGCGTGGCTGGAAGGAGATCTAGTTAGCTCGAACATGGTTACTTGGGCTTTCAATAGAGGATTGAATAGTGGGGTTGGGACCTATATTGTTTTACTAGCATTATTAATGTTTGCTTATACAACAACACTTGCATGGGCAAATTGTGCAGAAAGAGCAGTTAGCTATCTTTGGGGCCTAGAAAAAGCCTATTTTTTCCGATACATTTACATTGCAATTATTCCGAGTGCGCTCTTTATTCCCTTTGATGTGATCTGGGCCGTATCGGATTTCTTTATTTGTCTCATGCTTTGTGTAAATATGATTGGTGTTGCGTTTCTATCAAAGCACGTTATTGGGGAAAGTAAGAATTATTTCGATGTGAAAGAGATGGAGATGGAGTATTCAAACGCATAGCTAGAGATCCACTAATATACGTTTTCTCTTGACACGTATTGTTCTTAAAAGCCTTTTTATTCAAAGCAAATTGCAGATAGGCTAGCTGATCATCAACTTAGAGCATTTGATGTGACACATCCTAACTCGCTCGAAATGAAATTTGAATTCACGAGAACTTTAGGAATAGCTTTTCAACGATCAAAACATTCCTTTGCAAATGGAAACCCAACTTTGCTTTTAAGCTGCAATTAAATAGACCTCTTGCATAATTTGCTTTGCTTGAAAAATTTGATCATTTTTGAGTGAATTTATCGGAAAATTTTGAGAGCATATGAGGACATATGGTTGAAAAATTTAACGATAAAGGTGCCAAAAAGGGTAACTGTAGCAAGCAAATGAAATTATGCAAAAGGTCTAATAGCTAATTGTTAAACTTTCGAAGCATCATCGATATAATCTGGAAGGAAGCCTCCAGCCTGCATTGCCCACATTTTGGCATAGAAACCATTCACATTCAGCAATTCTTCATGAGTGCCTTCTTCTACAACTTTGCCCTGATCAAAAACAAGAATGCGATCCATATTAACAATGGTAGATAATCGGTGAGCGACAACAATGGCTGTCCGCCCTTTCATTAGCTCTTGAAAATCTTCTTGAATGTACTTTTCTGTTACTGAATCGAGGGCAGAGGTTGCTTCATCTAGGATTAAGATCGGTGCGTTTTTTAGTATTGCCCGAGCTATTGAAATACGCTGCCTTTGGCCCCCGGATAGCCTAGTTCCTCTTTCTCCCACTAAAGTTTCGTATTGCTGCGGTAGCTTTTCAATAAAGTCATGGCAACGAGCTTTTTTAGCCGCTTCAATGACTTCTTTATCTGATGCTTCCAAATTGCCATAACGAATATTTTCAATTAAGCTGCGATGAAACAAAGTTGCATCCTGAGGGATCATGGCAATGTTGCGGTGAAGCGAGTCGAGAGTGACTTCAGCAATATTTTGATCATCGATGAGAATCTTCCCGCTTTCCAAATCAAAATGTCTGAGAATTAGATTGATAAAGGAAGTTTTTCCTGAACCTGAAAAACCGACTAGGCCAACCTTTTCTCCTGCTCGGATGAAAACCGTTTTATTGTGGAAAAGTTTATAGTTTTGGCTATAGTTAAAAGTAACTTTATCGAAAATAATATCGCCTCGCGCGACCTTAAGTTCTTTTGCACCAAGCTTATTAACAACAGAGTGAGGTGTCTGGATAATAGTCAAAGCTTGCTTGGCAACACCAATCTCTTTAAATAAGGTAGGAAATTCTAACCCTGCTATCCAGGCCATCATTGTGATGTTCCAGCTGGTATTAAAAATGAAAACAACCTCGCCAGCGGTAATCCAGTCGTTTTGCCAGCTATAAACCATGAATCCATTTAAGCAGACACCTGCAATGATAAATGCTGTTATCCCTAAATAGATTTTCATTTTTTCAATATACCATAAAGAAGCCCCGTGCTTACTTTGTTCGGTATCTTGGAATTTTGAGACATACCTCATTTCATATTCTTGTCGGGCAAATAATTTCACATTAATCTGGTTTGTCAGACTATCAACGATATTACCTGCAAGGACGCTTCTTGCCTCAGCATGCTGATGTGAGTAGTCATCACATTTTTTGGCAAACAATAAGCAAATCATCATATGTATAACAATCCAGCTACCCAAAATTAATGCAAAGGTCCATTGGACCTGGGCAAAAAAGTAAATGGCAATGCTAATAGCCACGAAAACTGGCAAAAACAGCATCATAACAAGCTGTAAAATGTGCGTTAGCGATTGAGCCATATCTGCAATCTTATTGGCAATGCTTCCTGAAAAATGATGCGTAAAATAATTATAAGAATGTTGCATTACGTAGTCATACATGGCCATGCGAACTTGGGCTTCAAACTTAGGAACTATTTTTGCAAAAATAATCCCCGAGAGTCTAAAGCAGATTTCTACCAAAACCCAAAGGCATCCGCCAAAAATGAGTACAGGGGCTAATAATTGAAAAGCGTGATGGCGCTCATTGGCGTGGACTGTAATCGTGTCAATAAGGCTCATGATAATGAGGGGCCAAAAAGTATGGTCGATAGACCAGCCAAAGCAAAAAAGCTGAGCTAAAAGAAACCATTTCCACTGTTTTTTTATAAAGTGAAAAATAAACGAAGATAAAGTTTTGGGCAGTTTTTCCATAAAATATTTTTTCCGCAAAGGTGGGCAGCTTGTAAAAACTTTATTTGGTTTATAAAAATTAAATAATCGTGCTGAGATTGACGAAAAAGAAAGTTTTTATAGCATTTCATACTACATTAGCAAAAAACTTTCTTTTTCGTCTTGAGTTTTAGCGATGCGCTTTGACTTTCTTTATGAGTACATCTTGTGCGGAATCGATTACTTCTTGGGTTTCAATGTCGTATAATGTGATCGTCATTCTATAATTTTCATAATCGTAAAAATGATCAGAGTTGACTGCTTTAGTGATGCGGATTTTAGAAAGAAATTGCGGAACTAGCGCACCGGACGACATCGTTTGTCTTTCCTTAGAGTATTTTGGATGGCACTTAATTTTTGCCATGAGAGAATCAAGCTCCAATTCATCTTGAAAGTCACCAACTAAAATAGAAAATCGTCCATCATTAACTGCTACCTCCTCAATGATATCACGAATGAGATCGCTGGAAATGTATTGATCGGTACGATTGTCAACCTGAGTGACAATGAGGCGTGGTTTTCCACATTGCTTATTCCAGCCAGTTTTTGCGTACCAACGGTTCATTAATTCGAAAGTAATTTTTTGCGTTTGAATTTGGATATCGTTTGCTCCATAGCGCCAATCTAGTTTTGCTTTAGTACAATTTCCAGGAGTAATATCTTGAGCTGTTCTTACTTGTCGATGGCATGTGCAGCCCGTACAAATTATCAACAAAGCACAAAACGCCGGTAGAAAATTCATAAATTTTCCTTGGTTATAAATTTTTTAGGAGTGATTACTCTTGTGATGCCAGGATGTAAATTAAAAACGTTGATAACACAAATGTCACCTTGTTTTAAAAATAAGGAGAGATTTGAAGTGCTATAGCAATAATTATATAGCGACGAGTTAATCTCTAAATTATGGGGGCCTTCTTCTAAAGGAAGAAAAATGGCATCGATAGTCATTGGAAGCGTGTTCCAGCATCTTGTATCTGCATGAGTGTTTGCGTTGAGAATTATCATACCAAGATCTGCTAATGCTCCTAAAGTAGGGTCTTGCTTTTGAGCACAGCTAATGATTGCCCGACGCATAAGAAGTCGTGCCGCACCTTTAGCTGCGATGAGGGGCATTTTTTTACATAATGCGTTATCTGCTAGATGTCCCACATCACAAAATGTTTGTAATGAATAGGCGATATTTTTTAGGTTTACCGAAACAGGAATGGGGTGGTGGGCGAGGGGAGAGCAGAGTTCAGGAAGCGGGATTCCAACAAATGAGGATGCAGCATTTTCAAATCCATGAGCTTCCATAAGCATTTCGAGCGCGATTCCAGAAAATGTAGAGCATGGGTTAAAAGAGGAAATTTTAAATGGTGCGATTCCATTGTGGCAGAGGACAATCAATAAGCCTTTGTTTTTTTGATATGAAGGGAGACAGACGCCAAGCTCTTTTTCAACTTGCCTTTTTAAAACTTCTGCATTCGTCACATCTCCTTTTTTGGAAAGATAGTAGGAAAAAAGAATTTTAAGGATCTGATTGTCTTCGATCGCTAAGTCCCGAGAAAGAGCATGATTACAATAAGCGTTTCTTTTTTGTTGATCGACCTCTTCTGCTTGCCTGAGAATTGCACAGGCATTATTTTCGTCATTTTCATGGATTAGACAAAGAGCAAAATAAAGCCTTGCAAGGGTTTGCTCAAAATCTTCGCCCTTATACGGGGATTGAGAGTCCTCTAACAAGATTTGCTTGGCTACATCCACAAAAAGTTCTTGGTTGTAATAGTCGATCGCTTCTATTGCCGTTTTAAAGTCCTGCGTTGCCGCCTTGGTGTCTCCATTTGCAAAGCGGACCATACCGCGATTGAGGTAAAGAAGAACCGCATCTTTGCATCGACTATAATCCTTATCTGCGTTCTTATTAATTATTTCATCTGTCAACTGCTTCTCTGCCCTTTCAAATTGGGCAAGGGCATAGTCCTGTGTAATTTTTTCTTGTAAGTGAGATGCACATGCAGTTAAAAAAAACAATAATGTAAGAAGGCGAATCATTAGAAATCTGACTTTAATGAGGATTAATTATTCCTTATTTATAAGAAAATATCAACTATGATAAATTATGTGTGATCACCAGGGGTGCTGAGTTCATTAAGGACTTGGCTGAGAAAATCAAAGATTTACCCTATAGTTTAACCTGATCTGGATAATACCAGCGGAGGGAGTGTGAAAATAGCTTTTCTTAATCAATTCCATCGATTTTCTTTTGTTTTTTTAGGAAACATTCTCGAACACCACGATAAGGCATTGTTTAGCCTGCTAATTCCCTTTATTGGACAAGAATTTTTTGAAAACTCTGACCCGGTAAGTGTGCTTTTTAGTGCCTACGGTGCTCTTTTTATCGGCTTGCTAATGCGCCCGCTTGGAGCTATATTATTTGGCTTGCTAGGGGATAGGTGGGGCAGAATGAGAACGATGTCGTTGACGATTTTAGGAATGTCTATTGCCACATTTGGTATTGGCTGTTTGCCGAGTTACCAAAAAATTGGTTTTTGGGCACCAATTTTTATTACGGGTTTGAGGGCTATGCAAAATTTTTTTGCGGCAGGGGAAACGAATGCGGCGGCAGTTTATGCCATCGAGCACTCGAGGGAGCCATTGAAGCCTTTAATTGGAAGTTTTTTCGAAACATCTACAATCATTGGCATTCTTTTAGCTTCAGGAGAACTTGCTATAATGAGTTATATGGATTGTTTGGATTGGTGGCCTGTTTTATTTTGTATTGCTGGAGGTGTGGGCTTAATAGGTCTTTTTTTCAGGACTGCTTTAAAAGAATCCGAGGAATTTACTCCCTACATAGTCAATAAAAGACAGTTTGTAAAGGAAATGTACTCTCAAACCAAATTAATTGTGGCTATTACGATGGCTGCAGGATTTTCCTCTGCAACATATGTCATGTCAATCACTTTTATTAATAGCTTCCTAACGCTGACAAGTCATGTCACATTTCAGGAATTAGCTCATATAAATTTTCTTTTATTGACCCTTGATGCCTTTCTATTGCCAGTATTTGGTTATATGGCTCTTCGCGTAGGTTGCGAGCGAGTAATGTTTTTTGCGACGCTTAGCCTGTCCATTTTCAGCGTTCCTTTGTTTCTATTGCTTGAAAGTGGTTCACTTTTTTCAGTTCTTTTTGTCCGTATCGTAATCGTGACGGTAGGTGCAGCCTTTGCTGCATGCTTTCGTTCTTGGGCTCAGCAGCTCATTCTGCCTCATCAAAGATGCACAATCCTTAATGTGAGCTCTTCGGCAGCAAATTTGTTGGTTGAGGGGCCTTTAATTCTTGCTTCCCTATGGGCTTTTCAGTATTCCAAGTGGATTGCAGTTCCTGGAATTTTCTTGTCTTTAACCGCTCTAGGCGCTCTTTGGGCCCTTAACTTGGCACATAGTGCTCGTCATTTTTCTGAAGATCGGGCTTTGTTTTCTAAATAGCATTAAAACGAAAATGGATCTTACGAGATAACGAAAATCAAGCCATAAGCCGTTCTCCTAAATGGCAAGATAAAATTAATTAAGATAGTCTCTAATTGGTAGAAATTTTTTGAAACCAAAATAGAGTATACTGCTAACTTGCAAATGATAAGGTTTTAGAATGGCTATTGGGGATAAACCTACCAATATAAATAAATTTTGTAACCTTTATATAAAATATTTTTATAAAACTTGAACATTGTCTAGATTGGATTAGTAGGGGCTTATGCCATAATTTAAGTTAAAAAGTTTAGCATCCCAATCGCAATGTTAGACAATGTTCAAGCGGAATTTTAAAGCACCAGTCGAGTTAAATGGAGATTGGATCTTCGCAAGATTCTATCAATTTTTTGTATTCAATAGATTTCTTCGTAAATAATTTTGTTGCTGCGCTAACACTCTCCAACTTTTTAGTAGGTAGGTGAACGTCTATTAGTAGCAACTTCTCTCTTGCCCAAGTAAAGCAATTATGCCCACCATTGCTTAATTTGCTCAACAGGGCATTCTTCCCCAAAATATGGAATTCAGGTGGTGTTTTAATATCTTCCTCAACGGCATCGATTAACTTTTGAGCTGCTAGCATACTTACTTTCCATATTGGGGATCTTTTTTCAAAATCAAACATGCTTCCATCGATTTCTCTAATTTTTACCTGGCGATCACCTAAGAGCTCTAGAATTTTTAGAAAAGGCTTGCCTTGTTCGTTAATACCCTCGACTAAAATTTGTGCGTGATTATCATTGCACATCTTAAATAGAAGGCCTGCCCCTTTTTTTAAGCCATCGTTTTTTGGTGCTTTGGTACTTCCCTTATGGGTAACTAATGAAACTAGCCAAGCAGTACGGCTAAAGCGAACCCTTGGATCTATCGCACTATTATAAATTCTGGGAGCTAGTTTTAATTCATTAAGCTGCACTTGGAAAGGGTTAATGGTGCTACCAGTGAATTCCAAATCCATGGTTCTTTGAGATAAAATTGTCATTATTATTTTTGGATCTATATCTTTGTCGTGAACCATTTTGAGTGTGTAATTGTGATAGTCTTCTAAATGTGTGGCAATATTAAAGTGATAGCAATAGCTTTCATTTTTTTTATTTAAAATTTGCCAAAATAAAAGGTTTAATTCTTCCAAAAGAATGAGGTTAATTTTATACTTCTCAAAACGTATTTTCTGACATGTAATTCTAGGAAAAAATTTTATTTTGCCCTTTTTCCCCAATATGGGTATGCATTTGGGAAAACGTTCTAACCTCTCCTTTTTTGTTAGCCCGTCATTTTTAAAATTGAGTTTGTTCTCACTTATTTTGCGTGCCATACAGATATCATACAGCTCATAGCTCAAAGAATTACCTTTTTGCATAAGAACGATTTTCCTGCCAGTGGCTAACATGTTCCATTCATAAATAAGTTTTGGTTTAGAAGTTTTTTTAGTCTTTTTAGAAGTGGTTGGTTCTGGAGCTTGATCTTGTGATGGAATACTAGAAGTTGCTTGTGAAAAAGATTGCGCTATTCTCGTAGAAACACTGGGTTGCGCCGCAATTTTTGGAACATAGGGATTAGAACTAAAGAGTGGGTCAAAAACTGAAAAAACGAAAGCTGCATTTTTTTTGAATCTGCTAAAAACGCTTTCCGAACCCGTAGATGGCGTGGCTTGGGGGGAAGTTGTCCTTGGAAAATTAAACATATAAAAAACCTTTAAATAAGTTATTGTTGAGGTTTACCAATAGTTTGAATGCTATATGTAGTACTTTTTTTGACTACTTCTGCTGAGTAAGTCATTGAAGAATCTACACTTTTTGAAGTGGAAGTGGTGGCGCTTTTTTTAAATCCTTCAGTAGAAGTATCAATTGAAGAGTTACATATGGAGGAGAAGAGTGGAAATTTTTTTTTTGCAGTTTCTTTAAGAAGTGGATTTGCAGTATCTACTGCAAAATGAGCACTAGCAATGAGACCTGTTTTTGTCACGGCGCCTAATTTTTCAAATGTTTCATCGATCAATTTATCCTTAGCTTCAATTTTTGCCTTTCTTCCGCCCCAGCTTGCAGTTACCACTCTTGGGGAGTTTTCAGGAGACGAAAGGGGTGTAGAAGTGGGTGTGACCCAGGGGGATGAATCCGAATCAGAACTTGAAGAGTCTGAGAGAGGATAAGACATAAACCTCCTTAAAGTTAAAAAATTTACTATAAATTATTCTCTTTACATCTTTTGGTCAAATTAAATTTTTAAAAATATACAATTTAGGTTGACGGAATTTTTGTCCTTAGAAAAAAGGAGATGTAGAAACAGCCATCAATTGTATAGTAAACTTTTGGGTAAAATTTAAAATATTGAACAACAAGTTTCGAATTGGGACATAACATTCTACGGCAGCTAATCGCCCGTTGCCCTGGGCTAAAAGCTGCCTTGAATGCATTAAATGGGATTATAGTAACAAATTAAGAGACTAAGGACAATTTGTCCTTAGCTTCAAGGTTGTCAAAAACTAATCGTTGAGAGCACTGAGGTTTTCTTGAGATTCTGCATCTCTTGGATTTTTATCTCGCTCAGAAAGCTCAATAAGCAACTGCTCTTTTTCGCGAATGCTACTTTGTAAGGCACTCATTTCTGAAGCAAACTCTTTATTTTTTTGAATTTCTTGGTCGAGTGCTCCTTGAAGTTCTACAACCATATTCTTTTGTTCCGATAGCAGCTGAGTTAATGAGTCATATGAGTGATTTTTGCCTTGTAACTCTTCTTGGAGAGACTGTATCGTAGCAAGAGCACCTAAACTCTCCTTTTCTTTCTCTTCAAGTTTTTGGTTGAGGTAAGTGATCTGCTGAGCCTCTTCATCGATCAACCCTTGTAAAGATAAAGATTCTTTTAGCAAATGTTCTTTTAGTTGGGCGATTTCCAATAAAAACTGGGCGGAGTCTTGTTCTTTATTGCTCAATGAAATTTCTAACTGAGCAATTTGATTTTCGAGTAATTGCTTGTCGTTAGCAAGAGTGTTAACCGAAGTAAGCTGCTCTTTAAGCTCATCTTCTAGTTTTTGTTTTGTAAGCTTTAAGTTCTTAAATTCCTCATCCAAATGAGAGATTTGGGTTTCCAGCAAGCTTTTTTCTGCAACTAGCTTTTCTTTTAGCTGCATGTTCTGTTCTTGCATTTTCTCAAGTTCACGTGCAAGCAATTCGCTTTCGGATTTCATTTCATCGATACGATTCTTGTAAAGAGCTTGTGTATCATTAATGGTGCTATGATAGGAGGCAAGGTATTCTTTTGTCTCTTGCTCTTTAGTTGTTAAATCTAGAATTTGTTGGTTGAGTTTTTGGCTCTCCTCCTGATTGGTGGCAAGTTTTTGCTCAAATTCTTTTTTGATTCTTTCCAAACCGAGTTGAAGCTCATGGTACTTAAGCTGCTCACTATCTGCTAAAGCACGCATCTTCTCAAGTCGCGACTCTAGCTCAGCTTTTTCGGCTAGGTACTTTGCTTCTTCAACAGATAAGCGCGCCTCTAAACTGCTGTATTGAGCAATTGTATCTTCGAGCTTGATTTCTAATTCTTTAGATACGGCTTTTTGCATGTCATTTTGTTCTAAAAGCTGCATTTTTTCATTTGTGAGACGGGTCCTCATGTCTTCATATCGATCTACTAGCTCCTGATGTTGATTCTCCAGGTTAGCAACCGCTTGCTTATTAGAATTTGCTTCTTTCTGCAAATGCATTCTTTCTTCGGAGTGTGTTGTCTGCTCTTCAATGAGTCTGCCGAGCAGCTCCTCTCTATGCCTCGAAACTTCAGACAACCTATTTTCTAACTCTGTTGCCACTACCTGATTGACATCGATTTCTTGCATCCATTGCACTTTCTCATTATTGAAAGTTTGTTGTTCTTCATTTAGATGCGTCTGGAGAAGCTCTTGTCGTGTGAGAGCTATATCGAGTTGATTCTCAAGTGATGCAATCACTTGCTTGTAAGAATTAGTTTCTTCGATTAACTTGACATGATCAGCATCTAAGGCTAATTTGGCAGCTTCATGCTGAGATTGAGCTTTTGCAAGCTCATTCTCCCTGTCTTGAATAAGTTGTTTGTGGGCTTCCAACTCTTGTGCGAGTGTCAATGTTTTAGAGTTAGCGGCATTATGTTCAGCCTCTGCTTGCATTTGAAGCTCATTATGCTTTAAATGCGCTTCTTGCAAGTTGCTTTCTAGTTGAACGAGCGTGGCCTTATGAGCCTCTATTTGTTTCAGTAGCTCTTGTTTAATGGAATCAAACGAAATCCGTTCATTTGAAGCTGTAAGTTGGAGCTCTTCTTGTTTTGCGATAGCTTCTTTTAACTGAGCTTCCAGCTGGTTTACAAGGGAAGTTTGAGTATCAAGCTCTTGAAGGGACTTGGATTTATCTTTTTGATAAGTAGCCTCAAGCTCTTCATTTTTTGCAATAGCTTCCTTTAATTGGTTTTCTAGCTGATCAATGAGAGCAGCTTTAGTTTCAAATTCTTGAGAAGATGTTGTTTGCAATTCATCATTTTTTGCGATGGCCTCTTTTAACTGAGCCTCCAACTGATTGACAAGGGTAGTTTGAGTATCAAGCTCTTGAGAAGACCTTGCTTGTAATTCATCATTTTGAGTGATAGCTGCCTGAAGTTGAGCGATTAAATGCTGAGAAGCGAGTTGGCTGATTTCTAATTCTTCAATTTTTTGAGTTTTGTAATTTGCAAATTCAATATTTTGGTTATCAATAGATTTAGATAACTTTTCTTTTTCGTCTTCCAGGATAGCAATCTCTGTTGTAGCCTTTTCTAATTGTGCTGTGAAAGCCTCAAGCTGCTGTTGCAGGATACCTAGCTCTTTGAATGCTGCAGTTTTCGCTGTAACTTCTCTGCGTAATTTTTCCACATGTAGATTAACTACATCTTCATGCATTACTTGGGCTTTGGAAATTTCCTGAGCTGAAAATTGGTTGTTCAATGCTAAATGTAAATTAAAAATATTTTCAGCTTCTTCCAATTCTACGTTTTTTCTGCCTAATTCTTCTAATAAATAGGCATAGTCTCGGTCCAGCTCCTGTAATCTTGCTTCATTTAAAGCGGTGTAGTCTTTTAAAATTTGCAGTTCTGTAAGATAAAGGCTTTTTTCTGAAAATAGCGACTCGGCAGCTTTAGTTTCCCTTTCAAGGGCCTTATTTATATTAGAGATCTCCTCTTTAGTTGTCGCAAGCTCAGCAGTTAATTGCTCAATAGATTCTAAATGATTTTGTTGAGATTGTTTGTCCTGATAAGTAAAGAAGAGTTGGTTCATTAAGTAAGTTTCTTCTAAAGCATTGTAAAGCGAGCTAAGTTTATCGTGGTTTTCTTTTAGTTCCTCCATCATAGCAAGCTGCAACTCTGCATCTTTTTCTTGCTTTCCTATTTTATGCTCCAGAATGCTAAGATTGGCTTCTATGGCTATTCTCTCTTCTTCTTTTGCTGCTAGGTCCCTCTCTAATGTTTGAAGTTCATGGCTCAAATCTAAAGCATAGTCTTTCCAAGCGCTTTCAGTAGCTTGTAGAGCCTGTTCTTTTAAAACAAACAACTCTTCAACACTGCTGATTTCTTTTTGTAGTTTCTCTATCTCTTCTTCTTTAATTGCAATTTTTTTATCAACTGACGCAGTAAAATCTTCTTTTTCTTTTCCTAAAGCTAAAGAAGTCATTTCCTGTTGTTTGTTGAATGCTTGAGCAAGCTCTTCCCCAGCTTTTTTTTCTTCAAACAATTTAGATTCATAGAGGGCGATCATTGCCGCTCTCTCTTGATCAAGTTCTGCTTTCAGGGCATCAAAAGCCATCTCCTTTGCATGGAGATGCTTTTCGAAGTTTAAACTTAGCAAATCTTCTTCGGCAAGGTGTTGAGCTATTAATTGGACATTTTCGTCTTGAAGCTTACTAACGAGAGCCTCGTCATGGTTTCTTTGCAGTTCAATAAGATCTGTTAATTTTAGAAGTGCAAGATTTAAAGCAGCGTTTTTTTCTCTTTCAGTATTCAAATCATCTGCAAGCTTATTTACATGGGCATTTTTCTCGCTGAGTTCTGCAGTTAATTCAGCAACCTTAGCGCTTGGAGGGGAATTTCTTTGTAAGAATAAAAGTTTCTTTAAATCGTGGATTTTTTCTAAACTTTCATTGTAGCGTACGATGAGTTCATGATCGTATTGTGATTCTTGTGGAAATAGCACTGTGGTGGCTTTGGGAATATCTCGAAGAGTCTCTTTTTCGCGCACAATTTCATATCCAATTGCTCCTAAAAATAAGCAAGTTGCCATGCTGATTGCCACAGCAGTTTTCCTTTTCTGCCATTTTCTAGAGGAAAAAGTTTTGTATGAGGTCTGCAGGTTTTCTCTGGGGTCAGTTGCCATAAATTGGTCCTCTAAAAAAAATTAATAAATCTTTTTTTTTAAAGGGAATAAAATAAAAATTCAAGACGAAATTTACTTCTTTGCATAAGATAAGAGAATACATTATTTACGGGGGGTGGAATGTCAGAACACTATTTATATACAAATAGACTCATTAATGAGAAATCCCCTTACCTTCTTCAACATGCCCATAATCCAGTAGATTGGTATCCCTGGGGGGCAGAGGCCTTCATTACAGCAAAAGAACTCGATAAGCCCATTTTTCTTTCAATAGGTTATGCAACTTGCCATTGGTGTCATAATATGGAAAAAGAATCCTTCGAAAACTTGGAGATAGCCGAGCAATTGAATGAAGTCTTTATCAATATCAAAGTAGATCGTGAGGAACTTCCTGAGGTCGATGCCCTTTACATGGAATTTGCCCAAAGCATGATGTCGGGGTCTGCAGGCTGGCCTCTTAACGTAATTTTAACGCCAAACTTGGAACCTTTTTTTGCTGCCACTTATTTGCCGCCTCAAACAAATCATGGATTAATGGGACTTCGAGAACTTATTGAAAGAGTTCATGATGTTTGGCATGGGGAGGAGCGCGAAAAAATTATGCAACAGGCTTCTAAAATTGTAGAAGTCTTTGCGGAGAATATTCATTCTAGAGGAGATGAATTGCCCTCAAAAGCTCAAGTAAAGGAAACTGCTGAGTTGATTTTCAAGCTTGCCGATCCGATTTATGGTGGGTTAAAAGGGATTCCCAAGTTTCCTATAGGTTATCAATACAGTTTTTTGGCCAAGTATGCCGCAACTTGGCAAGATAGCCGAGCTCTTTTCCTTGTAGAAAGAACATTAGATATGATGCAAAGAGGAGGGATTTATGACCATCTTAGCGGTGGGTTTTCAAGGTATAGCGTAGATGAAAAATGGTTAATTCCGCACTTTGAAAAGATGTTATACGATAATGCTCTGCTCGCACAGGCCTATACCGAAACTTGGCAATTAACAAAAAAGCCCCTATTTAAGGAGATCTCATCTCAAGTACTAGACTATGTTCTAGGGGAAATGACATCGGAGCAGGGGGGCTTTTATTCTGCTGAAGATGCAGATTCCGAAGGTAAAGAAGGTTTTTTCTACACTTGGTATTATGATGATATTCTTAGAATTCTCGGTAGGGAGAATGCCCAAGCGTTTATAGATTATTATGGAATAAGCGAAGAGGGCAACTTTGATGGAAAAAATGTCCTTAATATTAAGCTACGGATAGAAGAATTTGCTCAAAAACATAAGATAGATCCACAACATCTGAAGGTAACGCTCGAGACACAGCGGAAAATTTTATTGAATGAGAGGAATAAACGTATTCACCCCTTCAAAGATGATAAAATCCTCAGTTCATGGAATGGATTGATGTTAAATGCTTTTGCTGAAGCTGGAGCTGCGTTTCAAGAACCGAAGTACACAAAAATTGCGGTACAAACAGCTGATTTTATTAAAAATAAGCTGTGGGGTAACGGAAAATTATTAAGGAGGTGGCGTGATGGAGAGGGGCTTTACAATGCAGGTTTAGATGAATATGCCTTTATGATTCGAAGTCTTATAACCCTTTTCGAAATTGGGGCTGGCTCGGAATGGCTTTTTTGGGCGATGGAAATGGCTGATATACTGCAAAAGCAATTTAAAGTGGAAGGAGGGGCTTTTTTCCAAACGGATGGACAGGATCCAAATATTATTTTAAGAAAATGCCACTATGCAGATGGCGCAGAGCCTTCTGGCAATGCTATTCATACAGACAATTTATTAAGGCTCTACCATCTCACGGACGATGAAAACTATTTAAATCAAGCTGAAGATGTATTGAAAGCCGTAAAGAGGTATATTGACAATTACGCTCCAGGTTATGGCTATCATGTGATGAATGTTAATCGCTACCACGATCAACACTCTCCGAATATAGTAGTTGCTTTAAACCATAAACGTGAGCATTTTAGCACATTACAAACAGTGATTTTTCAACATTTCATCCCTCATAGAACTGTCTCGTGGCTAAAAGAGGAAGATATACAATTAAAAGAGCGTATTCCTAGTATTGCTGCATATATGCCAAAAGAGGGAAAGACAACCTTGTATGTTTGCTATCAAGGAGTTTGCCAATCACCAATTAGCGATCTTAATGAAATGATTTCTGCTATTCAAAAACTCTGATATTTTTTAGATGTTTTTTTATTCATTTAGGAAAATCATAATTAAAAAAATAACTTTCTTTTGTGGTGTAAAAAGTTTTTTTAAGAATCTCTATTAGATTTTCTTTCATTGTTAAAAAGAGAGAATTTTGATAAGATGCTCTACAATGTCACACAGCATATTTTTTTCCTTTCATAACGCTACTTACAAATTCTGACAGATTTTTTTGCAAAGTTATTACCTAAAATGGTAAGAATTGAAGTTGAATTAACATAAATTTACTTAAAAAACCGTTCATAAGTCTTTTTTTAAAAAATAATGAAAAGTTCACACGATTATCAGAAAATCTTTCAAGAAATTGCTCACAGTAAGCGGTGGGAAAAACTTGATGAATTTGGCAATTCTTTCAAAATTGATAAGATGAGCGCCAACGACAAAGCGACATTAGCGAATCTTTTTTACGAAAAGGGTAAGCAGCACGCTTTAGACAAGCAGAATGAGCCCTCTCTGAGAGAGGCTTTATCGGCCTTTGAAACTTCTTTAAAAATTGATCCGTCAAGTGGAAGCCGTTGGACTGAGAAAGCGGGTTTATTGATGGAACTTGCTTTTTTACAAAATGACTTTGCTCTTTTTGAGGATGCTTACGAAATATTCTCGCATGCTCACAAAGTCTATTCTGCTCAAGGGCAGCCTCTTCCTATAGTGGATCTGTACCGTTGGGGTGTATGCTGTTACCAAATTGGAAAATTTTCCGAAGAGCCTTTGGACTTTAAAGGAGCAATTGAAAAATTCCGCGAGGCTTTTGAAAGAGGTTATGATGATCCTGAGTTTTTCTACGACTATGCAACTGCCTTAGCAGAGCTTGGCGCTGCAATCGGCCGTGTCGAATTTATTCTGGAGTCGCTAGATTATCTTCAAAAATGTCTTACTGATGATACTATTAGTTCCAAGGCATGGTTAAAGCTCGCTTGTGTTTGCAAACTCCTCTATGTCATCACACAAGATAATGAATATTATGCTTTAGCAGACCAAGGATTTTTCGAAGCTGCCCGCTGTTCATCAACCGATTTGACTTTATGGGTAAATTGGGGCCAACTACTAGCTCACGAGGGTAAAAGCTTAAGAGATCCTGAATTGCTCTCTTCTTCCCTTGAGAAATTTGAAAAAGCGGATGCTTTGCATCCAAATGATGCGATTGTGCTAAGTTCATGGGGAGATGCTTTAACCCACTTAGGTTCAATTGAAGAGAGGCTGGATTTGCTAAAAGATGCGAAAGAAAAAATTGAATTGGCTCGAGCACTCAATCCTAACGATACTGAAATTCTTTGTTTAAATGCGCATTATTTAATTCAGCTGGGCCGTTATTTTTTAGATGAGCGTTATATTTTAAGCGCAATTGAAAAGTTTGAAGAAGGTCTGGCCCAAGACAAATCCCTTTCTTTATTTTGGCACGGCTTAGCAACAGCACACTTTATCTTGGGAGAAATTCACCAGGACCGTGTTCATTTTGAACGCGCTTCTAAGCACTGTGCTGAAGCGATCAACTACGGAAGTGGCGCCAATGCGCAATTTTGGAATGATTGGGGGCTTTCACTTTTGAGAATCGGTGAATTATCGAATGACTTGCGCCATATGGTCACGGCAGTGGAAAAGTTTGAAAAGGCGATTGCACTTTTCAACAAACGCAAGCCTTCTCTGCCAGAACCGGAGTGGTTTTATAACTACGGTTGTGCATTAGACTACCTAGGAGATTTTTATTCCAATCCTCAATATTATGAAAAAGCGATTCAAATTTTTTTAAAACTACTTGAACATCATCCTCAGCTAAAGCATGTTAGATACAATTTGGCTCTCGCTTTTTACCACCTGGGGGATTCGACCGGAGATGTCGAAAGTTTAGAAAGATCTATTGAACACTTTAAAACGTTATTCCAAGGTGATTATGAAGACGAAGTGCTTTGCAATGATATCGGCATTACTTACCTAACGTTAGCGGATTTGCTGATGGACTCTATTTTACCACAGAAGTCAGAAGACTATTTTGAAAAAGCTGAGCAGTTTTTTTTGCAGGCGGTTTCTCTTGGGAATTTGATTGCCAATTACCACTTGGCTTGCTTGCATTCGCTGAAAGATAATTACTCTGAGGCAATGTTTTATATTGTGCGAGCAAAGGACGCAGATGTATTGCCCTCTGTAAGCGATCTTTTGCGCGATGATTGGCTAGAAGGACTTAGAAGCACCGCAGGATTTCAGGACTTTCTTTCTCAACTTTCCTCCCATGAGGATTGAAACAAATTTTTTTCTCTGTTGGATGGAAGCCAAGGGCTAGGTTTTTCTAGTCTTTGGTTTCTTATTTTTTTTCTAAATACTTCCTCTGGTAATCATAAAAAATACGCATTGCAAATGGTGTAAAAATCGTTGTAATAGCAATGACGATAATCATCGCTGCGTAAATTTCATTGTTAAAAATTTTTCCTTTTCGTCCTATTTCAGCAAAAATTAAGCCCACTTCGCCTCGAGGAACCATCGCAAGCCCTACAGCCCACTGTGTCCACTTGCTTTCAGTGAAGAGAACAAGTCCAGAAAAAATTTTACCAATAATGGCAATGAACAAAAAAGATAAAGAAAGAGTCCAAATGAAAGGAGATTCCCAAGGGATCTCTTTGAGATTTAAAGAAAGCCCTACACTCACGAAGAATATAGGTGTGAACAGATAAACGATAGGTTTCATCTGGCTTTCTACCTTATGATAAAACTCTTCGTCCACTTTCAATGTTTTAAAAGGAAGGATAAATTGTCGGGAAAGAGCAAGGCCTGCAGCAAACCCCCCAAGTAGTTCTGGAGCCCCTATGTAATGAGCAATCCAAGAAAATAAAAGGACAATAGCAACAATTGAAGAGGGGAGAAGGCCTGGTATCTCACTCTTTTCTTCATAATGCTGAATAACAAAAGAAAGCAATTTGAAAATAATGGGTGCAAGAATTAAGTAAAGCAGTATAAAAAAGATAATTTTGGTTATGTCTGTGAGCTCGATTCCTTCTCCTATTGAGAACTCATAGAGAATAGAAAGAATAACGATACCGATAATATCATCAATCACAGCGGCTCCTAGAACAATTTGAGCTTCATGACTTGTTTTTTTTCCTAAATCGGCTAAGACGCGTATTGTGATTCCAATACTTGTTGCAGTTAAGGTACCTCCAACAAATAGCGAAACAAGCAGGTCAAAATCAAAGATCACATAACTTACGATAAAGCCTAGCACAAATGGAACAATAACACCTGCACAGGCCACGATAAAGGGCTTAGCTTTTGTTTGCGCTAGCCTTGAAATATCTGTTTCAAGCCCTACCTCAAATAGCAATAGAATGATTCCAATATTTGCTAAGAGTTTAATTGTATCGTTGGGCTCAATCAGTCCAAGAAGGCTAGGGCCAAGAAGAACGCCGGCAAATAACTCTCCGATGATTGAAGGAACATTGTGCTTTGCAGCTAGTTCGCCTAAAAACCTTGCGGACAAAAGGATCAAGACGAGTTGAATAAAAAAATTGTGAATTTCCATAAATTCTTTTTGCTTATTACAAAAAATACTAGAGTAAACAAAATTTTTTGGAAACAAACAAATTAATATTTTAGAGAAAAGAAGAGGAGACAATTTTTGTCTCCCCTGCGAAGAGATGTTTATTTTCTTTTTCGGTCATTTTCAGATAGGAAACGCTTGCGCATGCGGATTGCATCAGGTGTCACCTCGATCAATTCATCATCTTGGATGTAGTCAATCGCCTGTTCAAGCGTAAATCTGCGTGGTGGTGTCAATTGAATATTTTCATCACTGCCGGCTGCACGAACGTTTGTTAATTGTTTGCCTTTTGTCACATTGACTAATAAATCGTTATCGCGAGAATTCTCACCAACAACCATTCCTTCATAGACATCATCACCTGGAGAGGTAAATAGCACACCGCGATCCTGAAGATTAAAGCAGGCATATCCGTTGGTTTTGCCAGGGCAATTAGAGATGAGGACTCCGCGCTGACGACCAGGAATGGCACCTTTCCAAGGGGCAAAATTTTCAAAAATAGAGGTCATAATCCCTAATCCACGTGTTGCTGTAAGGAATTCGTTACGATATCCCATAATACCTCTCGTCGGCATCAAAAATTCCAATTTAGAGATGCCATGTTCATTAGTTTCGAGATGCTGCATTTCTCCACGTCGGCGTGAGAGCTCTTCAATAACAGAGCCTGAGTATTCTTGGGGGACT
The DNA here is from genome assembly GCA_011125455.1 of Chlamydiales bacterium STE3. Lineage (NCBI taxonomy): Bacteria > Pseudomonadati > Chlamydiota > Chlamydiia > Chlamydiales > Chlamydiales bacterium STE3. The sequence continues at coordinate 30,697 of VKHO01000014.1, forward strand.
TCAATGTGAACGCGTTCCATAGGCTCGTAGACCTCGCCATCGATTTTTTTAATAATGACTTGAGGTTTAGAAACGCTAAACTCATAACCCTCCCTTCTCATTGCTTCTATAAGGACGGAAAGGTGGAGTTCTCCTCGGCCAGCAACGGTGATTTTATCCTGGTCTGTTGCTGATTCTTCAATTTTTAGCGAGATGTTAGCTTTTTTTTCTCTTTCAAGTCTGGCGCGCAACTTATTCATGGTAACGTGTTTGCCACTTTTACCGACAAATGGGCTACTATTAACCGTAATGTCGACGGAAAGTGTCGGTTCGTCCAATTTAATTTTTGGCATAATATGCACATTGCTGGGGTCACAGAGAGTGTCTCCAATCATAATTTCTGGAACACCGGATAAGATGACGATATCCCCAACTGTTGCTTCATCCATTTCAACCTTCTCGAGTCCTAAATAACCTTGGATCTTTGTTACGGTTGCTTTAGTCTGAACTTGATTTTCGTCAACGTGAAGGATTTGCTGGCCTTTTTTTACTTTGCCATTCAGGATCCTCCCACAAGCTTGTCTGCCCAGGTAATCATCGTAAGAAATAGTAGATGCCTGCATTAAAAATGGTTCTTCAAGAGCGCCTTCTGGTTTTGGTACGGCGTCGACAATTAAGTCAAATAATGGCTTCATGGAATCTCTAGAGTCATTAAGCTCTTTCATTGCAAAGCCGCTCAAACCTGAGGCATAGCAATATTTAAAGTCTAACTGCTCATCATTAGCTCCAAGCTCCATGAAAAGGTCGAATGTTTCATTTAGCACACGATCAGGATCAGCATGAGGACGGTCGATTTTATTGAGGACTACAATAGGCTTTAAACCCATTTTCAACGATTTTGATAAAACAAAACGCGTTTGGGGCATTGGGCCTTCTTGGGCATCAACAAGAAGTAAAACAGAGTTAACCATACCCAAAATACGCTCGACTTCACCAGAAAAATCGGAGTGACCAGGAGTATCGATAATGTTAATTTTGAAATCATCAAAATAAACAGACGTGTGTTTTGCAAAAATTGTAATCCCGCGTTCTTTCTCCTGATCGTAGGAATCCATCATTCTTTCTGCAACCACTTGGTTGTCACGAAAGATGTTCGATTGTTTCAGAAGACTATCTAAAAGTGTTGTTTTACCATGGTCAATGTGGGCAATGATGGCAACATTGCGAATTTTTTCTGGAGGATGCATATATACCAATATTTAATAAAAATTTTTCAAAATCATATCACTTTTATCAATCTTATTCAATGAAATAATAAACTAAATGTCGACAAGTTAAGGTAGTAAAAATTTTATCGGTTCAAGATTTATGAAAATTCAAATTGTTTCTTATTACTACGTTATTTTACTTGTCTAAATATCAACCCGAAACGTACACTCTGGTAAGTTTTACAGTCTTGTGAGGATCGTTAAAATAATAGTAAAAAGCACCCTTTATTATTAAATTTGATTTGCCTCCTCTTAAAATAATATTCCTACGCGAAGTGAAGGTATTGTGTGATAGAAGATGAAGATGAAGAAACGCACTTCGATGGCATTGATAGCCACACAGGTCAGATTGATGACGAGCTCAACGCTCAGCTTTTAGATGCTTTTCACCAAGAGACATCCCAAGTTCTACTCCACGATGTCGCTAAAATTGCCAGTCATTATGATCCCATCGATTTAGCCTATGCTGTTTCTCGTCTGCCTCCACCTTCTAGAATCGTTGTCTACGAAAATTTGCCAGACTTAAATGCCAAGATCATTTTTATGATTAATACAGGGAGCAATACTCGTTCAGCAATTTTTCGACAATTAGATGATCAAGAGATCAAGAGATTAATTGAGCGCATGCCACCTGGCGAAGCTGTGTGGATTCTAGATGATATGTCAGATCGACGTTTAAAAAGAATTTTAGAACTTTTAGATCCTAAAAAGTCCTTGCGCATACGTGAATTGCAAAAGCATGATCGGCATAGTGCTGGTCGGCTCATGACTAATGAATTTTTCTCATTTGATATCAATACTACGATTGGTGAGGTCTCAAGTCATATCCGTGATAATCCAGGCATTTCTTTAACTCGTCGTATTTTTGTCGTAGATAAGGAAGGTGAGCTCATTGGCTGTGTGCCAGCTAGAAACTTAATTGTCAATCCACCCTATCTTCCATTACGTCAAGTAATGGGTCCAATTTTGCAGAAGGTAACCCCCGAAACGCATCGTGATGAAGTTGTCGATTTAGTTGAGCGATATAAAATTCCTGCTCTTCCAGTTGTTGATAAGGACGATAAGCTTGTGGGAGTGATTACGTATGAGGATGTTGTCGAAGCTCTCGAGGATATTGCGGATGAAACAATCGCGAGTATTGCCGGTACTGCCGAGGATGTCAGTGAGCATGAGCCAATACTAAAACGTCTTGTATGGAGAGCTCCTTGGCTTTTGGTGACCCTTTGCGCAGGACTTGTCTCTTCAACAGCAATGACCCATTTTAATACACGCACTTGGTTTACTTTTGTGCCTTTCTTTGTGCCCTTAATTACTGGAATGTCGGGGAATGTTGGGATCCAGTGCAGTACGATTTTAGTCCGCGGAATGTCGCTTGGCGAATTGTCTCCAGGACAGAGAAGCCGAGCAATGGCTAAAGAGATTGCTATTGGGTGCTTGATTGGTGTAATCTTCGGAGCTCTTTGCGCTATTGTGATTTTCTTTTTAAATCTTTCAGGAGTTCACCAACTGGGAGATCAGCAGTATGCGATTATCGCCATGGTGGGTTGTGGGGTTTTAGGCGCTTGCTTGACAGCAACAACGTTAGGGACCTTCTCTCCTTTTTTCTTTTCAAGAATGGGTGTTGATCCTGCGGTCGCTTCAGGTCCAATTGTGACAGCGTTTAACGATGTCCTCTCAACTTTAATGTTTTTTTTAGTCGCAAGAATGATATACTCTTTTGTTTAAACCAATAATGCCATGATCATTAATCAAGAAAAAATTATCGATATGATGAGCAGTCTCAACCTTGCTTCAATAAAAGAATTTGGCAAATTGCTCACGGTTAACACAATAGTCCAATTTAAAAACTTTTGGGAATATTTAAAAGTTATTATTAGCTACTACCCTTCGTGGCGTTTTTTTAAAGCCGACGCTGTCTTATTGCTTACCTATCTATTTGACAATCCCTTCTCTATTTCTAAGCGTTTTTTGGCAAACCGAGGGGAGGAGAATGTCTATGCCTACGGTGAAACTCCCTTGACAACTCTTAATGCGATTGTCAAAGAATGCCGTCTGAAGCCTCAGCAGACTGTTTATGAGCTAGGTTGTGGAAGAGGAAGAGCATGTCTTTGGTTAAATTGCTTTTATAATTGTAAAGTTGTCGGAATTGATCATGTTCCTGAATTTACTCTAAGAGCTGAGCGCATTGTGCAAAAATTGCAACTTTCCAATATCTCTTTCATTAATGAAGACATGCTAAGAGTTGATTTTAAGGATGCGGATGTAGTCTATCTTTATGGAACTTGTTTGGACGACACTTTCATCGAAAAGCTGGTCGAGAAATTTGCCAAATTGCCTTCCGGGACTAAAATCATCACGGTTAGCTATCCGCTAACAGATTATGACTATAAGGATCGCTTTGAGGTAATGAAGCGGTTTCCAGCTAAATTTACCTGGGGAACCGCTGATATTTACTTGCAAATTGTCAAATAGATTACCTAAGGACGGATGCAACTGCGTCTGCTTCTATTTGCTGCTGGCGCCTGCGCTCTTCTAGATGCCTTTGTGCCATTTCCTCAGCTTTTTTCTCGCTGTCCTTAATATCTTGACTGGTTTGCTTTGCTAGTTCGGTGGTATACTGTTTCGTTGTTTGTTCACTGGATTCTAGATCCTTCATCATGCTAGTTCCTTTGTCGCTTGCATGACCGGCAACTCCTGAAAGCTCTCCAGCAAACTTAACGGTCGCTGCCCCAGTTCCAGTTAGGCCTGCGACGGGAACCGCAAACCCTGCGACTGCTGCTCCTGTGCTAAATAAGGTAGAAATTACTAGAGCTGAGCATTGCTTCCAGCCTGGTTTTGCTGATTTAGAGAGATCTTTAATGCCTCTTTCGCGCAACCAGTCCATGGTGATTTGTTTGGCTTCGTTATATTGGATGCCTAAGATATGGGAAACAACAGAAGCGATTTTTTTAGCAGCCTCTGATTCATAAGGATCTTTAGATAAATCTTCTAGATCTCTCTTCATCTCTTCATCCAGAGACTGGTAGTAGGCATCCCATCTTGAAATAAGCTCTTTGCGCTTATTTTGGTGGATTTCATCGATAGCTTCTATGGGTTTATTAGGCATATTTTCCTCTAGTTGTAGCTATTGGCTTTAGCCATGTTTTTTACGATATCACTACTTGTTTTCCAAAGTGTATGCAAAGTTTTATTGGCTTTTTGACTTTCGGAAAGCAGGTCGTGCACTTTGCTGTAGACTAATGCTCGCGATTCTTGGCGCTCAGTCATTTCAGCTTGGGTGGATTGGTGTTGTAAGCTTGCAACTCCAGCTCCAAACTTAGTTGCTGTGCCTACAGCCCCCATAGCTACGGGGATAATGCCAAGAAGAGCCCCGATGCCCCCAGTCGCTAGGGCAATGGCCGCAATCACAATGGAGGAAGCTCCAGCGCCGATATTAGCTCCTGCTCCTATCCAATTTAAAACTTTTGATGTTTTGCTTCTCTTCTGTAAAGTTTCGTGAAGGCTTTCAATTTCTTTATTAAGATTGTGGCTAAATTGCTGAGCAAATTTAATTTCTCCAAAGCCAAGCGTAGAGTGGGCATTATAAAGGGCTCTTTGCTCGCTTATCGCCTCAAGAACGCTACGGTCCGGATTGAAAGTTTTTTTACGTAGCTCTTTTGCTTCTAATTCTTCTTTTTCGTCTTCTTTGGCAAGGTCATCTTTAGCATTAGATTCTTGTTCTGAAATTTTTGCCAGCAAATCTGTTGAAGATTCTTTTTTATTCACTTGCTTATGAAAAAGCTTCTTTCTGAGAGTTGTAGACGTGATGTAGTTATCGTCATCAGATTCATAGGTGCTAATCGCAGCACCATCTGGAACTTGACCTGCTAGGCGTAGTTCACGGTGAAAGCTCGCTAGTTCTTCTTCGCGAGCGATGAGCTCCTCTTCGGTCAACTCATTGTGTTCGTCGGTAGAATGTTCTTCTTTTCTAACTTGTCTATTGAGTGGAGCCGGGATCAGTGCAAATTGGGTAAAATGTTGAACAGCTTGTGCGGCTTTTTCTTCCAAATCTTTACTTGGAGGCGCTAGATAGGGTTTAGCATTCAATCCAGGAGCTTGAGCGATTGGGAATGGCGCCTTTTGGGCAATAAAAGAGTGGCTTGTGTCAGTATATTTTGAAACAACATCAGGCACTGCCCACACAGGTTGTGCCTTTACCTGTTGAGCTGAGTTAGTCTCTACAAGAGTATTAACATTACAATCATTCTGACGATTATTAACTTTTGTGATTGGCATTGATTACCTCTGGGCTGTTCCAGGCGCTTTTAATTAAATTAATCTGACTATTTAGTTGAATGTACTTTTTGTCTTTAAAGGCAATTGTACTCGCACTTTCTAATGCTTGCAAGGCCCTTTTCACTTGATTTAAAGAAAGTAGACATTCTGCTGCATAAAAATGGGGAAAAGGATTTGTCTCTTGAATATCCACCAAAGCTGCTGCTCCGTAGGCTTCAAGTGCTTGATCATACTTTTTTTGCATCTGTAAGCTTGCCCCTAGACCGAGCCAATGCTGTACATTCTTTGTCCCCATAATGGTGAGTAAACTAAACAGAGACTGAGCCTCCTGATAGTGACCATTGAGATAAAATTGATAAGCATAAGCATAAATTGCTTCAGGGTTTTCGGTAGGCCATGGTTTGCTCATCGCTCTACCCTTTACCTGCAATTTCGCGAGCTTTCCTAAGCTTATCCTCATGTAGAGGCCTTAAAATGCTGCGCGCCATTTGATAGCTTTCATAGCGCTCATTAGTTAACCTTGAAATGCTTTGTAATTGCATATCGTTTTCCACATTGTAGTCATCGACAGTAATGCGGATGTTTTCCACAAGGCGATCGCGTTCTTCTCGCGAAAACTTAACTTTGTCGTCTTTAAGGTCAACGCCGAGGTCTTTTGCTTTTTTAAGCAAATTTTTGAGTTCCTGATTATTTGAGCAGTCAATTTTTCCGTTGTCTTCAGTGGAGGTGTTAATTGCTCTTAAAAGTTTGTGTAAGACTCGCACCTTCTCTTGTCGCGCTCTTAATTCGCTAAGTTCGTTTCGCGTTTTGTCCTTTAACGTCTTTAAGCGCTCGGTGTTGATAAGAAGTATGAGAGCATCTAATGAAAGATTTTGATCACCACCATCATGTCCCTCTACGGGCTTAACAAGGTGAGTCATAACAGGATTGTGATTTGTTTGATCCGGCATAAGGTTCCTCCTTTGCAGAGGTTTAGTTTATTCTTTAAGCCTTTTTTCTAGCAATAGAACTTTGTAATTATATATAATTTCAAAACTCGATTACTAAATTTTTTAATTGGAATTAATCATGAAAAGAGATGCCTGGGGATCAAGACTGGGTTTTATTTTTGCCGTAGCAGGCTCAGCTATTGGTTTAGCGAATATTTGGCGTTTTCCTTATGTCGTAGGTAATCACGGGGGCGCTGCGTTTATTTTTGTTTACCTCATATGTCTTTTAGCAATCGGAATTCCTGTTTTCACCGCAGAAATTTTGATCGGTAAACGTTCTCAATTAGATCCGAGTGGAGCTTTTCGCCGTCTTGGAAGGTCTGCTGCTTGGGGATGGGCGGGAAAACTGACTATTTTAACTGGATTTGTTGTGAGTTCGTTTTATAGTGCAGTCGCTGGTTGGATTTTGGGTTACTTGCTTGAAGCGCTGAAAGGTAATTTGACAACGATCCAAAATAAACAAGCAGCGATCGATCACTATCTCTCACTTGTTCTTAATCCTATTTGGGGCGTTGGCTTTCATGGGGTTTTTATTTGTGTGTGTGTTTTTGTTCTCTATTTTGGAGTACGCCATGGAATCGAAAGATGGAATAAATTTTTTATGCCGATTCTTTTTATTATTTTAACTATTTTAGTTGTTAAAGGCTTCTTTATGCCTAATTCCATGGAGAGTTTAAAATTTCTTCTACAACCAGACTTTTCTAAAATTACACCCGCGGTATTTTTAATTGCCCTTGGCCAATCATTCTTTACACTAAGTGTGGGCCAGGGAACTCTTGTTACCTATGGAAGCTATTTGCCTAGGAGAGAAAATATCCTAAAAAGCACCTTGCCTGTTGTCGCAATGGATACATTGGTCTCTATTTTTTCTGCTTTTGCCGTATTCACGATTGTTTTTGCCGTCGACATGAGGCCGGATTCAGGGCCTGCATTGATTTTCCATACGTTGCCGCTTGTCTTTAGCCAGATCCCTGGCGGTTACATGATGAGTATCCTATTTTTCCTACTGGTATTCCTTGCTGCCATGACGTCAGAAATCTCAGCTCTCGAACCAGCTATTGCCTATCTAGTGGATGAGAGAAAATGGTTGCGGCGCCATGCTGTGATCACATGTGGTTTGGGAGCCTTTTTACTGGGAGTGCCAAGTGCTCTTTCTACTAGCCTGCTAAAAGATGTTTCTGTGCTTGGTTTTCCCACTTTCTTAGATGCCATTATGTTTATTTGTAGCGAGTTATTGATTCCTATTGGAGGCTTTGCCGCCGTTATGTTAGCCGGATGGGTGTGGGGGAGCAGAAATGCCATTAGGGAAATTGGTGAAGGGCAGGAAAAAAAGAAATGGCTCAATCGCTATTTCTCTTTTTGTTTTAAGTATCTAAGCCCGATTTTGATCATTATTGTTTTTCTAAGTGCATTGTTTTCCTAATTTTCGCAAGTTGGTTCTTAACTAATTTTAGCGGTTTGAGTATGATGTGGCTCTTATGCATAGCAATTATATAGAATCACATATTTGCCAAGAGGATGTCATTTTTGAGACTCCTCTTCGGCCGCAATCATTAAGGGATTTTTTAGGTCAGGATCAAATATGCCAACGCCTTGAAGTCATGATCGATGCGGCCAAGAAAAGGCAGGAAAGCTTAGGCCATTGTCTTTTTAGTGGCCCTCCAGGGCTTGGTAAGACGACGCTTGCTCATATTCTCGCCAAGTCTATGGGCTCTAACCTGGTTACAACAACTGGACCTATCATCGAAAAGCCTGGTGATCTGGCTGGTATTTTAACCAATCTAAAGGACGGAGATATTCTCTTTATTGATGAGATTCATCGCTTGAATCGAGCTGTTGAGGAGTACTTATATTCGGCAATGGAAGACTTTGTCCTCGATCTTGTGATTGATGCAGGGCCAAATGCAAGGTCTATTCAGGTCAAACTTAATAGGTTTACCCTAGCTGGGGCAACAACACGTATTGGGCTTTTAACCGCTCCTCTACGTTCACGCTTTGCTTTTACCTGTCGTTTAGATTACTACGACTCCCATGTTCTAAAGGATATCGTTTGCCGGGCAAGTCGTATTCTAGATATTGAACTGGATGGTGAAGAAGCTTTGGAAATAGCGAATCGATCGAGGGGGACTCCCCGAATTGCTAATAATTTGCTTCGTTGGGTGCGCGATTTTATTCAAGTGCGAGCGCATGGTAAAAAGGATTTGATCGTGGTAAAAGAAGCACTTTCCTTGCTTGCCATCGATTTTTTGGGCCTTGACGAGATGGATAAAAAAATACTTGAAGTAATTATTGACTATCATCAAGGTGGTCCTGTGGGTTTGAGTACAATAGCTGCAGCGATAGGGGAAGAGCCTGACACAATAGAAGAAGTTTATGAGCCATTTTTAATTATGAAAGGTTTATTAGAAAGAACACCACGAGGAAGAAAAGCGACAGCTCAAGCTTACCATCATCTCAATAAACCGCACCAAATGTCTAGTTATGCCAATTAGGGAGAATCTCTTATGAAGTTTAAAAAGTTTGCAATATTGTTCTTTACATTTTTCACTATGGCTAATCTTCAAGCTGGGGTTGTTGAGGATTGGCTTAATTATTTATGGAAAGGGGAGAACTCTAAACCTCCTGCGATCAAAATCCTTGTCGTTCATGATCAGCCTGGTGTTGTTCTTGAGGTAAAAGGAAAATACCAGATTTTTGATCCAAAAAATAATAATCATGTCACAACTCGATTCATGGGCAAGCGCAAGTTTGTGCAGGCTCAAAATGATGGTTTAAAATGGGGCGAAGGGTTTCCCGGTATTCATCAAATTAAAATTGTTCCAGATGACACGCTTACAACCACGTCAATTGATGGCGTAGAATATAAAGGATCTATCTACGTCTATGACGTTGGTGGTACCATTAGTGTAGTTAATGAAGTAGATATCGAAGATTATCTAAAAGCGGTTCTTGCTACACAGTTTGAAAATAGTTCTCCTGAAGAAGAGCTCTCTGCTATTGCTATTACAGCACGCACTAATGCAGCTTTTCAAGCGCAGAATCCTAAAAACACATTTTGGGATGTAGAAGCCAGCAAAGTTGGCTATGAGGGCCAAACACACGCCACTTCTCAAGGGTATGCTATTAAAAAGGCAATCGATAATACCCGCTACATGGTCATGCAAAAAGATGGTGCTTTATTCCCTGCTGTGTGGGGAACTGCTACCGGTGGTAAAGTGAATCGGGAAAAAGTTACTTTTTCTCGAATTACCCTTTTTGAAGCAGAAGAGATGGCTAAAAAAGGAGATAATGCTGCTAAGATTTTGGAAAAAGCATTTCCTGAAGCCAAGCTCAAACTCATTTATGCATCTTGATTAAAAAAATAGAAAGAGCTCTTGAGCTCTTTCTATCGTGTCAATTTTTCGGCCTATAACCTGATAAAAGTTGAAGTGCTTTCGACTAGTGCACATTATCCTCATTTACGAAAAATAACCGTAGAATCTTCATTTAAAATAAACCGGAGTATTGGGTTTTTGGGACTTTTATAGAAACTAGGTCTCTTTCGAGGAGGTCTGTATTCGCGAGCCATACCCCTCTTTACAAAATATTGTTTTAGATACTGGGCTCCCTCAGCAACGTTATCACCCTCATAACCAAGTAACCGAGCGCGGCTATGTAGTGAGATTAGAGAGTGGTTTCTGCCTTGACTACTTAATCTAGAGAATCTTGCCAAATCTTTAATTCCTACATGGGATAGAATTTGTTGAATTAGTTCTGTTGGTAGTAGAAACAGCTCAGGTGGCAAAATGGCATTTACAATCTTACTTTGAAGTACCTTGATTTCATCTTCCTTACCAGAAAACACTCTAACAAACCAATTTTCCTTCATGTGCTTACTTATAAATCTTTGGGCGATCTCAGAGGTCTTATATTCCAAAATTTCAAATAAAATTTCTTTAGGTAATTCAGAAAAATTATCGTAGCGGGTGGGGGAGTAGCTAAGGTTGTTCTCTACAACAAATAGAATTTTTTTTAATGTCCTTGCGGCGGAATCTTCTTCAGTATATTTTTGAGAAGATCCAACAATATAAAAATGATCTTTTTCAATAACAAGATCAAAGTATTTAGCTGTGATGCTCATTTTTTTTCTCATTAATAAGTTAATTGGTAAATTATAGCTCTACAATGTGTTATTGTTAGCTCATCTATTCTTTTTTTAAAAGAAGAATAATAGGCTTATTCGGAGACTTTGCTTGTTATTTATATTAGGAAAAATTTTAAATTATTCTGAAAGTATCTCGAGATGATTATATTTAAATTCAACTTGCCATCCTTAAATCTAATTTGAACTTAGCTTATTCGCTAATTGGCATCTTTGAGCATTTTGTCCAAGTCACTGACTTTATGGTCTTACTCCCACACTTAATTTGATAAGGTTCTCCCGCACGTGCTTTCTTTTCCTGCTTTATACATTTTTAATTTTTGTAGGATTTTAGAGGCTTTATCTCTCTGGAATAGAGTGCAATTGGAACACTTGTGAAGGGAAGTATAAAAAACTTTTGGGTAAATATTAAAAGAGCCAATTAATCGTTGAGTATTTTAGCAGAGTCCTAAAAACCCATTTTGGGATGTAGAAGCCAGCAAAGTTGGCTATGAGGGCCAAACACACGCCACTTCTCAAGGATATGCTATTAAAAAGGCAATCGATAACACTCGCTATATAGTCATGCAAAAAGAGGGTGTTTTATTCCCTGCTGTGTGGGGTACCGCTACCGGTGGTAAAATGAATCGAGAAAAAGTTACTTTTTCTCGAATTACCCTTTTTGAAGCTGAAGAGATGGCTAAAAAAGGAGATAATGCTGCTAAGATTTTGGAAAAAGCATTTCCTGAAGCCAAGCTCAGACTCATTTACACATCTTGATTGTAAAAAGATAGAAAGAGCTCTTGAGCTCTTTCTATCGTGTCAATTTTTCGGCCTATAAACTGATAAAAGTTGAAGTGCTTCTGGATTGTATTTTCGTGCGATGTCCAAAGGGGTCAGTTTAGTAGACGAAAGAATAAATTGATCCGCCCCATGTTTTAACAAAATTTTTACAACTTTGTTGTCAGGCTGAAAAGTCTGAGAATCACCATATCCACAGGCAAAAGCAAGGAGGGGTATTAAACCCCCTCGCGCGCTCGTTGATATTTGCGTAGGTATTGTAGTAGAAGTTTTATGATCTCTGCCTGGTTCGCAAGAACAGCATAATGTAGGGGGGATTTACCGGTACTGTCTAAGATATTAGGGTCTGCTCCATGCTCTAACAAAAGTTTTACAACTTCAGGGTTTGGTTGAAAAGTCTGAGGATCACCACATCCACAGGCAAAGGCAAGTGGGGTATTAAAGCCGCAGCCCGCCCGTTTGTTAACATCCACGTTGGTTTGAAGGAGAAGTTCTACCATCTCCTCAAGTCCTGCTTCGGCAGCATAGTGTAGAGGATAGATGCCGGTATTGCTTGGAATGTTGGGATCAGCACCGTTTATTAATAAATGTTCAACTACTTGTCTGTTGGGGCGGAAAAATTGATGGTAGCCATAGCCACAAGCAAAAACAAGGGGGGTAGCATGGTTTTGGGAGGAGTGTTCATTAACATTTGCGTTGTATTGAATTAGCATTTCTACTATTTCTTCCAAGCCTGCTTGGGCAGCATAATGCAAGGGACCACTGCCCTTTTCGTTCAAAAAGTTAGGGTTAACTCCAGCTCTTAATAGGAAACTTAAGATAGTCTTTTCACCATTCATTGAAGCCAAAAGGAGAGCGTTCTTTTGTTTGATGCTACATTTTGTGCTCAATCGCCTAAGCTCCATCTGGGCACAAAGTGCTTGTATTAACGGTCTAAATTCTTCAGAATATACTTCCTCGTTCGCAATGAAATCCAAAAAATCTTCCTCAGTTAGATTTTTCAGATTTTCTAAAGTTGCCTTGATATTAATAAATTTAACTTCCAGCAATTTATCAAGGAAATCTTGCTTCATATAGGAAAAGTATTTCTCTGGAAATAATCCTTGATGGCAAACAACCTTTATCTTTTTAGCAACTTTTTTAAGGTGCCGCAAGGCCTCAATGTGAGAGTTACCCTCATAACCAAATGGTCGAGCGCGTCTTGGCAAAGAGGCTAGAGAATGATCTCTGCTTTTGTGGTTTAATTCAGAGAACGCTACCAAATCTTCAATTTCTAAATAGGAAAGGATTTTTTGAATTAATTCTGGTGGTAGTGGAAACACCGGGGATGGAGAAATAGTATTCACAATCCTAAGTTGAAGTTCATTGACTTTCTGTTCTGCTTCTGGCTCAAGAAAGTGCTTTATTCCATAATTTTTTTTCCTTTGTATATGTCTGAATCTACGTGCAATGTCAGAGGCCCTTTGTTCCAAAGCTTCAAATAAATTTTTTTTAGATAATTTAGAAAAATTATCGTGCTGGGAGGAGGTGTAGTTAAGGTTGTTTTTTACAACAAATAAAATTTTTTTTAATGTCTTTACAGCGAAATCTTTTTCAGAACTTATTTGTGAGGATTCAGAAATATAAAAAGAATTTTTTTCAATAACAAGATCAAAATATTTATCTGTGATACTCATTTTTTTTTCTCATTACAAGTTAATGATTAAAGGTTAGCCTATAGCGGTTTATTGTTAGCTAATTTTTTCTTTTTTTAAAAGAAGAATAAAAGATTATTTAGAATATTTATTTGTTATTTATGCTATGAAAAATTTTAAATTATTCTAAAATATCTCGAGGCGCTTATATTTAAATTTAACTTGCCGTCCTTAAATCTAATTTGAACTAAGCTTATTCGCTAATTGGCATCTTTGAGCATTTTGGCTAAGCCACTGACTCTACGGTCTTACTCTCACACTTAATTAGATAAGGTTCTCCTGCGCGTGCTTTCTTTTCCTGCTTACACATCTCTAATTTTTGTAGAATTTTTATAAGCTTTATCTCCGTAGTGGAGTGTGGTTGGAATACTTGTAAAAGAAGGTATAAAAAACTTTTGGTTAAATATTAAAAGAGCCAATTAATCATTGAGCATTTTGTATGAAAAAAATGTGCTAAAAATGGTAGGCAGTTTTTAAATTGCCAAATCTTTTGTCGGTTATAAATTCATTGTGGAAATTTATTGTAAATCCTAATATCACCAATAACATTTATTTTTAATAGGAAGGTGCGATGGAATTATCTTGCTCACCCTGCAGTTGTAAGACCATTACAGGGTTTTTTTCTTTTAAAAGCCGTTTAGTGTTTGAAGGTATTGAAGAACCGCTATCTTCCAAAAGAGGAATTCGCCATCATAGCTTTCTAGTGTCAATAATTTTGCGCATTTTCTGCACAAAAAAGATAGTGGACATTAAAGATATAGATGGAAAAGTTTATCATTTAAATCGCGGCAGCCTAAGTAATTGGCTAAAGAAGCACCATGAAGGCCTCTTTGAAGCAACAAACAAAGGGATGCTTAATGTACCTGAATATCGTGTGCGAAGATGGCTTGATGAAGTTTTAGAAAAGAAATCTCCGGCTTACATCATCGATATAGCTAAGCTCAAATATGATTTGGAAAAAATTGAAGAGCAAAAAAAGAGCAGTGAAATAAGAGGAGAAAATTTATCGATTTATGAAAGGGGATTGCCTGCAAAAATTGCTCAACTTAGACAAGAATTAGCGAATGCTGAAGCAGAGAGAGCAGCAGCAAACAAACTTTAAATTGCAGATGGACAATTTGCATGTTAAAGCTTCTTGCTTTGCCTTTGAAAAATCATTGCCTAAATTTTGTTCGGAAGTAGATATCCATTTTGTGTTATAAACCTTGCGGCAGTTGAAACGCTTATTATTTTTTTGTGCAGATTTGATTTGGAGTCAAAAAAGCACTGATTAGCAAAGAAAGCCTTAAGGGATATTTTCTGGATTTTTAGAAAGTAAGGAGATCTGGAAGCTACCACTTATAGGAATGCTATGCGCTGAATTGAGCTTAGCTTTTTTTAAAAACATTCCTTCAAACTGAAATTCTTGCCCAAGCCGGGTAAAACGCTGACTCAATTTGATCATTAGATGTTTGTCGTTATCCTGATCAATTTCACCGATGTTGACCTTGACAGGTGCGCAGAGGACCTCGGAAATCACTTCAGGCAGCATGCCACTTCGTTTCAATAAAGAAATAGCCTTCATCCGGAAAGCATCGAGCTCTTGTTGTGAAGGTTTATAATCAGCTTCGGTACTAGAAAAAACTAAGGAATCAAGAACTTTTGATTCAGCTTTAAAAGCTGCTTGCTGTTGAAGAACGCGTTTATGGTCTACAGGTTTTAGCGATTTCTCAATTGAAGAAACAATGCTCTGAGAGCAGTCATTTGCTTTGCGTATGGATTCAGCTAGATTTGTTTTGTCAAGTTCAGCCGCATTGACAGTTTCTGTTCCCTTCTCTACGTCCCCAACTACCTTCTCTTGGCTTGATTGTTTCTTGGAGTGCGCGGGCTTATCTCTAAAAAGATTGCGAAAGTACGACTTGATTTTCTTTAAAGTTGCAACAGGCTGAACGTCACGCTTTGTCATTTCGATGGCTGTTTTTTCAGTTGAATTTTTAAAAAACATCGTTAAGACCTAGGCCTTCTAGGATTTAGCTATTCTTTTCAAAAATAAGATCAATGTCCCTTGGAGTTAATGCTCTGTAATCACCAAGGGAAAGTTTACCCAACTGAAGGCCGCCAATACGAATCCGTGTGAGTTCTTTGACATCAAGCCCAACAGATTCAAGCAAGATACGCACTTCTCGTTTTTTGCCTTCAGCAATCGTAATTTTCACTGTGCCTCTTCGTACTTTAGACACTTTTAGAGGCTTAACGAAAACACCTTCAACAATAGTTCCACTGGAGATAGCCACTAGATGCTCATGCGTAATTTCTTTATCCGTTTTAGCTAAGTACTCCTTGGAAATATTGCTCGAAGGGTGAATGACCTTATTTGCAAAATGGCCATCGTTAGTAATGAGGAGAAGGCCCTGAGTTTCTCGATCAAGGCGTCCTACGGTAAAAAGGCGCTCTGCAATATTGCCGAAAAGGGTGAGGACATTTTTAGATGTGGGACCAGGATTATTAGAGCAAACATATCCAGCAGGCTTATTGAGAAGGAAATATACTTTTCGTTCTATTTTAGAAATCATCTCTTTGCCGACAGAAATTTCATCACTGTCAATATCAACCATGGTCTGCGGAAGGAGTGCAATTTCACCATTCACTTTGACTTTGCCGGAAAAAATAAGCTCTTCACATTTTCTTCGAGAGGCTACACCACTTGCTGCTAAAATTTTGCTCAAACGTTGCTTTTTCATCAAAAACTTTATTAAATTTTTCAATTTGTAGACCTAGCATATTAATAATCTTTAATGATGTCAATGTTCTTCTGGGCTTAATAACCTAATCTAAATGATTTTTTAACAAATTTTTAACGCTTTTCCTGCAGACTAAAATTCATTTTTCAATTAGTATTAGTAAGTTTGAGAATAAAGGACTGATTATGTTTTTCCTTAGAAAAATTGCTTTGTCTACATTGGCTTTAGTGGTGCCAATAATCACCTATTCCTATGCTGCTGAAGATGCTTTGAAAAGTAAAATGTATGGCGACTTGGACTTTATTAAAAATACTTTTAAAATCCAGTACACACCACTAGAGTGGAAAGCTACTTACTCAGGTTGGGACCTAGATGTTGAAGTCGATAGGGCAAAATCTGCTATTGCTCTTAAGAAAAACATCACTGTAAAAGATTTTCAAAAAATTTTAAAAAACTTTTTAAATTCTACCAATGACTACCACGTCTCAGTTCGCTTTTATTCAACAGAAAGCTCTACCCTTCCTTTGAAAATCAAAGGGGCTGAGGGACGCTACTTCATTACTCATGTTGAACAATCACGCCTTTCCCCAGTTATGTATCCGATCAAAGAAGGAGATGAGCTGATTTCATATAATGGCTTACCAATAGCAGCAGCTGTTCGCGAGTTTAAAGAGCAAGAGATTGGGGGCACTAATGAGTACACTGCTCAAGCAATGGCCGAGGTTTACTTCACGAATAGAGTTGGTGCTGAAGGTCATAGTGTGCCCAGAGGCCCTGCAATGATTTCTGTAAAAAGTAAGGATACGGGCAAAGTGCAAGCCTATCAGATTATGTGGAATTATACACCGGAGAAAATTAAGAGTCCGTTTCAAAAAAATTTGGTAACGGCTTCATTGAGTCGAGCAGAAGTTTTGAAGGAAAAAGGGCATTTAAACGGTCCTTTAAAAGAACACCCCTTATTTAAAAAGCTGATGCTTTCCGCTCATTTTCTGAATTTTAAAAGTCAAAGTCCTGGTGATCTTGGGGCAAGGCGCAGTTTTGTCCCGACATTAGGCGAGAAAATTTGGGAATCTGATTGTTTTTCTCCTTATTATGCCTATCTTTTTGAAACAGTTAATGGAAAGAAAATTGGTTACCTACGCCTCCCTCATTTTGTGAATTTTGAAGGCAATCTAGAACACTTTAAATCAATAATTGGTTTTTTCGAATCATCCAGTGATGCTCTAGTCATCGATCAGGTCGATAACCCTGGAGGCTCGCTTTTTTATCTCTATGCTCTTGTCTCTTTGCTAACAGAGCAACCTGTCTTCGCTCCACGCCATATTATCTCCTTGACGCAGAAAGAAATCGCTTATGCCGTTGATGTCCTTCCTTTGTTGGAAACTATCCGAACAGATGCAGATGCTCAGGTGGTTATAGGCGGCGCCATGGAAGGTAATAAGGTCACATTTCAGACGGCGCAGTTTTTTTTGAATTACTTGCAATTTTTATTGGAAGAATGGAATCAAGGGAAAATAACTACTGCACCTACCTACCTTTGGGGAATAGATTATATTCCACCGAATCCTGAAGTGCACTACACGAAGCCAATTCTACTTTTGATAAATAATTTGGATTTTTCAGGAGGAGACTTTTTCCCTGCTATCTTACAAGATAACAAGAGAGCCACACTTTTTGGTTCCCAAACAGCTGGCGCTGGGGGCTATGTTTTAACGGCAGCATTTCCTAACTTATTCGGCATTGAGTCTTTCAATTATACGGCTTCATTAGCTCAACGACACAATAATCAAGTGATAGAAAATCTAGGTGTTAAACCTGATGTTTCCTATGAGATTACTGTGGATGATCTCCAGAATAACTACAGAGGCTATGCCGAGAAGGTTTTAATGACTCTTGAGACAATGCTTCTCAATAATTGAGTGATTAGATTCCTTAAAATTGGTATAAGACGTGAGGGGAAGGTGCTTAGAGCCCTCTCGAATCTACAAAACTTCTGGCTGCTCGATGAATCGTTTTCCTGATCCCCTTCAACTTCCCAAAGAAGTTCCTATTGCAAGACAGGAGAGGGTTGAAGTCCTTGTTAGATCTTCGACAAGAGGGATTATCGCACGCTTGTTAGTTGCGACAGTCGAGCTCGTTGCTAGTGTCGCTTTTGGGAGTGCGGCTCTTTTCATGGATGCTTTGGCTACTGCGATTGATATTGCCACAAGCATTTTCTTAATTTTTTCTTTTAAGTTTGCTGATCGTCCGCCAGATAGAAATCATCCTTTTGGTCATGGCCGCCTCGAACCTCTAGCGGGTTTGCAGCTAGGGATTTTATTGGTTGTTGTTGGGGTTGGCATGGCTGCTTATCAATTTTCCAATGCCGTAACGGAGGAGCACGTTTTAATCAGCCCTTATCTTTGGATTATTCCTCTCGGAGCTACGGTTTTATTTGAAATCTGCTATCAGTTCATGATGAGATCAGCAAACAAGCAGCATAGCCCAGCACTTGCGGCGGATGCTTGGCATTACCGTGTTGATGGGGTAACGAGTTTAGTGGCTGCTATTGCCTTAATCCTAGTGGCTTTTTTACCGAATTGGGGCATTTTAATTGACCACCTGGGGGCTTCTTTTATTTCCATTATGATGGTCGTTACAGGAGCAAAAGCTGCCCGAAAAAATCTCAATCAGCTGATCGACGCAATTCCAGAAGAGGGATTTTTTGAGAAAGTGAAGTGCGCTGCCATGAGGGTAAATGGGGTTTTCGCAACGGAAAAAATTCGCATTCAGCATTATGGTCCAGATGCCCATGTGAATATTGATATTGAAGTTGAGCCTGCGCTAACAGTAGAAAAAGCGCACGAAATAAGCCAGCAAGTTCGCGTGGAAATCCAAAAAGAATGGCCTTTTGTGCGTGATGTCATCGTCCATATAGAACCTTATTATCCTAATGATCATTGATCTGGCAAGGTGAATGAAACAGTAGTATTATATGGAAGAAAAAAATAAGATGCAGTTAGATGAATAACATTTTTGATAAAGTGATATGAAAGAGAGGGTAGTCGAATTTTTAGACCGCATCTTTGCCGTGGTAGGTGCCTTCTTTTTTTCGCAAATTCCTCAATTTTACCAACAATACACAACCCTCCTCGCAGGACATTTAGCAGAGCTTAACTTTCAGATTGAATTGATGGAGAATGCTGCAAAATCGACTGGTAAAACCCTCACACAACTTATCCAGAAGTTTTTAGCATCAACAGATGTTGATTTTCATAATCAGGGTGTTTTGATGAATACTACCTTTGAAAGGTGGAGCAGCTTTAACGAAGCTATGCTAGCTTTAAAAAACGCTTCATTTTTTAATAGACCCTTTGTTTTTTCCAAGCATTTTAATTGGCAGGTGTTCAAAGAGACGATAGAGCAATTTACCATTGGTTTTTCTTTCACTCCAGAATCAATTTTATATGGCATAGTTGGAATTTTTTTTGGATATCTTCTCTTCCAGCTGCTCTCTAGAGGATTGTTTAGGTTAAAAAAAGTCTCTTCTGAAAGCAAAACTACTCATTCATAAGCATAATTTTAGAGCCATTCAGAAAGCATTGACTTAACTGAAGCAATAAAATATCTTGGTTTTAGCTAATGCAATAAATAGGAGTGTTACTCATGTCTATAGATGCAACTCCATTCCCAGCTATTCACTACAACATTTCTCAACCCCGAAGAGAAGATGAAAAGCCTTCAATCGTTGAGAAAATGATGGAACTCAATCCACGCTCAATCATCGGTGAATCCAACTTATTTTTCTATGATTCCTCTCGCAAATCGATAGGCTTAACCGATCCATTTAAAAGACTGATTGAATTTCTTGTGAAGATAAAAGAGTTGGATAATCGTGCAAAGCCGGGTTGTTCTTTACCAGAGTTAAATGCTATTTTCCAACAAACGCAAGATCAAGGCGGCTTAATGCGTAAACCAGGGGCTGAAAGGTGGGACCTGCAAGACAATATAAATCTGCAGGAAAACAGACATAAATTAGAGGAACTGTTCTTTGAAGTAGGGTTTGTTCAATTAAAACCTATTCTTGAGTCAATTAGTGTTGAGCACTGTCTTGTCTTTGGTGGGCTTATGGGTCGGATGGAAAAAAGGATCATAGCTACAGCAGAGCATCTGACAAAAAATTTAGATGTCACTGGTCATATTTTTCTTCTTGGATCTAATCGGAAATTAGGAGAAAAAGAAATTATAGCCATCAAAGAAAAAATAAAAAATTTTGATTTGCCAAAGCAAGCCTTCTGGACTCACTTTTTTGACGATAAGGAGCAGGCAACAGAGGCGAATGCTTTTGCATTTTTGTGGGAATGCATTGTACCTGAAAAAGTAAAGTCTAAATTTGAAAATAAAGTGATAAAAGTCAATTCTACAGCTATCGGATATTCTTTTAAGGAACGAGAGGGAACCCGAGTCACCACAGAAGTAACCATTAAAGATTGGATGTCTTACTACAAAGCAGGGGAAAATCAAGCGGTATTTGCTGTGGTCGAGCAACCCTATATTCGCCTATTGGATCAGCTTCGAGTAACCGTTTTAACAAATGCAAAAAAAGCTGATTGGAAAGAGGTAATTGAACGAATTAGCAAAACTACTTTTCATTTTGCAGTTGTCAATACAGAACCTC
This sequence comes from Chlamydiales bacterium STE3, assembly GCA_011125455.1. NCBI lineage: Bacteria > Pseudomonadati > Chlamydiota > Chlamydiia > Chlamydiales > Chlamydiales bacterium STE3. Next base: position 51,200 of record VKHO01000014.1, read on the forward strand.
CACTTATGAGTGTGGTTTTAGACGAAATTGGGCGCCATGTTTATCATTTGACAGAAACGTTAAAATATCTGGAAAAATTGGATAAAACAGGTGAATGAAGAGATTGGGGGGAGTCTAATCTCCCCTTTTGCTTATTATTAACTCCAATCTAAAATAACCTTCCCACAGTGGCCGGAAAGCATTGCATCGAAGCCTTTTTGGAAATCATCAACAGGAAATCGGTGTGTAATGATAGGCGCCAAGTTAAGGTTATCTTCAATTAAATTTGTCATTTGGTGCCATGTTTTGAAAATTTCACGGCCATAAATGCCTTTAATTTGCAGCATTTTAAAGATAACAAGATCCCAGTCAATAGCAACACCTAGAGGAAGAATCCCGAGTAAAGCTATATTTCCACCATGTAACATTGTTTCAAGCATCGTATGAAATGCTTGGCCGTTTCCAGACATTTCTAAACCTACGGTAAATCCCTGTTCAATCTTTAGTTCTTTCATCACATGTTTTAAATTTTCCTTAGAGGCATCCACGACACATGTGGCGCCCATTTGTTTGGCAAGGCCTAAGCGATAGTCAATTATATCTGTCACTACAATATGGCGCGCTCCCTGATGGCGAGCAATCATTGCTGCCATGATCCCGATAGGGCCAGCTCCTGTAATGAGCACATCTTCATTTTTAAGGTTGAACGACATTGCAGTGTGTACAGCATTGCCAAAAGGATCGAATATCGCAGCGAGATCATCACCGACGAATTCGGGTAGTGGAAATACGTTTTCTGCTGGGATGGGAAAATATTCTGCAAAACAACCTGAACAATCATATCCAAGGCCTAAAACGTCTGTGCATAGATGCTTGAGATCCTTTAGACAGTTGACGCATTGGCCACATGTAAGATGCCCTTCAGCGCTTACTCTTTGACCAACACGTAAGTGTTTTACTTCGCTGCCACATGCCGCAATTTCGCCCATAAATTCGTGGCCAATAATAAGCGGAGTGGGGACACGTTTTTGAGCCCATGCATCCCACTTGTAGATATGAACGTCCGTTCCACAGATCGACGTTTTCAGTGTTTTAATAAGAACTTCATTGTCTTTGATTTTTGGGAAAGGAACATCTTCCATCCACAGACCTGGCGCTCTTTCCTTTTTTACTAATGCTTTCATAATTTACCAATGTATTGTGTCTAAATAACGTTTAATTGTTTGCCGACTATTCTAAATGCCTCTATCGCCTGATCTAAGTCTTCTTGGCTATGAGCAGCGGACATTTGCGTGCGAATTCGCGCTTTGCCTTGCGGTACGACTGGGTAGCAAAATCCAATGACATAAATGTTATGATCGAGCATTTTTGTAGCAAATTCTTGTGCGAGTTTAGCGTCGCCAAGCATCACAGGAATAATAGGGTGTTCTCCAGGGATAAGATTAAAGCCGAGCTTTGTCATGTGTTCTCTAAAATAACGCGTATTTTTATGAAGGCGATCTCTTAAGTCATGATTGGACTCAATAAAATCTAAGACTTGAATAGAAGCTGCCGCAATACTTGGAGCTAAAGTATTCGAGAAAAGATAGGGTCTTGAGCGCTGTCTTAGCCAGGAGATAATTTCTTTTCTTCCAGACGTGTAGCCTCCTGAAGCACCTCCCAAAGCCTTCCCTAAAGTTCCTGTGATGATATCAATTTTACCTAAAACATCACAGTATTCAATTGAACCCTTTCCATTCTCTCCTAAAAAACCTACTGCATGGCAATCATCAACCATGACCAGTGTATTGTAGGAGTCGGCAAGTTCCGTGATCCTTTTTAAATTGGCAATGATGCCATCCATAGAAAAAACGCCATCTGTGGCAATGACTTTATAACGACAATGGGCAGCCTCTTGCAGCTTTGCCTCAAGATCTTCCATATTATTGTTTTTATAACGGAAACGCTGCGCTTTAGAGAGTCGAATTCCATCAATGATACTTGCGTGGTTGAGCTCATCGCTGATAATCGCATCTTCAGTGCCAAATAAAGTTTCAAATAGACCCCCATTTGCGTCAAAGCAGGAAGGATAAAGAATTGTCGCTTCTGTTTCTAAAAATTTAGAAATACGGTCTTCTAGCTGATGATGTACCGTTTGCGTCCCACAGATAAAACGTACGGAAGCAAGCCCAAACCCATAAGTATCGTAACTTTTTTTAGCGGCAGCAATGATTCCAGGATGATTGGCTAAGCCTAAGTAATTGTTAGCACAAAAGTTTAAAACATTTTGCCCTCCTGCTATGCTTATTTTGGAGGATTGCGCAGAGGTAATTTCCCTTTCATTTTTGTAAAAACCTGTGGATTTGAGATCTTGAATCTGCGTATTTAGATTTTCAAGGAATTGTCGGTTCATTGCTTCCCTTTACTAAAGGTTATTGTTAGAAAAATTAGGATTTTGAATAAGATATTATTTTAAAATCCTTTTATTCAATTGGTTTTTTTTTACAGAAGTACTAAATCTTCCTCGATATTTTATATTAAAGCTAATTTTTTATATAGAAATGAAAATGCCGGTACTCAATAAAATTTTTGTCAAAAAAATTTTAATTATACCTATAAATTCCAAAGAGTACCCATCAGACGAATACTGCACTCAATGCTATTGATTTCTTTTAGATAAAAAATTTTCCCTGTTTTACTTCTTAGAAGATGTCTAATCCTCGATGTTCCAATAAGGTTTTAATTCTCACGTAGAATAAATTACTACTTTCTGTAACCGGTTTGTAGAAATGACTATGAAAAAGGGTAGTTGAAGTTCTTCATTAATGGTAAATTTGGATTGGGACTAGTTGAAATATGAAGGATTTAGAGCAAGCCCTATTACTTTGCTTCATCCAATGAATTTAGAATGTTTACAGATATTCAAGCGGGTATTTAGAGAAAAGAAAAGTTTTTTATGAGAAAACGATCTTATCCTGCCTGGATGTCATTTTTCCAGAATCAATTGTACCCTTTTAGTTGTCTTCTTCACCCATTTTGCACAAGTTAGCAAACTCTTCTTTCAGTAATTATATTTCCACAATTGATTTGGTACTAATTGTGGAAATGATGCTATTCAATTCAAGATCTAGAACTATTTTAAATCTTCGACAGCTTTTACGATATTAGCCTCTGTGATTTCATCAATACCTGCTAATTTGTGCCCCTTTTTAGTGTCACGATTAATGGCGACGAGAACTGGTGTGGCGTCGACATGGAACTTATCTGCCAATTGTTCAAAGTATTTCATGCCAATACTGATATCCTCATATCCAAGTTCTTGAAATTTAATTCCTAAGGGAGCAAGTATCTCAATAACTTGTTTTTCAGTGGGCTTTTTTGTCTGAATCGATAGTTGTGTAAGTGCATCTCTTGCCTGGAAGTAGGTGGGTTTATAATTCATCATTAAGGCTAAATTATAAGGGACATAGTTTAATGTTTCATGGTGAATGGCCAAATCTACAAAGGTAAATGAAGCATCGTTTTCGATTTTTTTAAATATAGAGGACAAGTTAGGCTCTATAGAGCGGCATGCAGTACACGACCAATCAGTGAAAAGATACACTTCAATTGGACTCTCCACTTTTCCAAACTTAATTTGCTCTTTTATTTCTTGTTGAGCTGCTTCTAATCTATCAACTTTAGCAATACCACTAAAGGCCACTACAAATCCAATAGCAAATGCGGTAAGAAGGCTGAAGCCCTTCATATATCCTCCAAATTCAGAACGATTATTGAAATACGTGAGATAGTAAAAAATTCCGGCGCAACTAAGAGATGCTGCAATCGCAAGACATACTGAACAAAAATGGCCAATTTGCGTTTTTTGCAGCCAAATAAACATCAATTCAGCCCCAAGGCCGGCTGCAATCATAAAAGCAGCAAGAAATGTGAGCAGTCGATATTTTTTTGATAATAGATGAATAAAGTTCAAACAAATGAAATAGATTCCTCCAAAAACTTCAAATTTCGCTCCATAAAATTGATAATTGTGCGCTTCAGTACAAGTTTCTGTGCAAAGTTCTAACCAGGATACGTACGTAAGGACTAGCCCTGCTAAAAGGCAAAAAGTTGCCAGATTAAAGAAAAAGGATTGCCATTTTGTGGAACTCATCGAGTGCCTCTTCTTCCTTTGATAGTGAAAACTTTTCCTACAGTAGTGGATGGCATGCAATTTGCACGTCTTAAAAGAGTAGGTTCATAATTCATATAATTAAGTCAAAAAGCTTAAAGGTCAAGGAGTTTATTTAAATTAAAAAAATTCTTGATCTGTCAGCAAGAAGCGAATATATTTGTTTTCAGTTCGATTTAAATTAAATAATAATTAAACTAAATGTAGTATCCAAGTTAGGTTTATTAATTTTAAGAATAGCAAATCAATATGAATGACCGGATCATTAAAATCAAATTTCAAAAAGCTCGAGAAGGGGAATTTTATGATGTAGTCAAAAAACGGGTTGAAGATTACTTTTCAAAAAATGCAATTTCCCCATTTGCTAACTGGAAAATGTATATCAAGATTGCCCTATTGTTTACGTTCTATTTTTCATTGCTGGCAGCAATTTATAGCAACCATTTTTTTGGAATGTCTCTGATTGCTATCTATAGCCTACTAGGATTTATTACGAGTCTTATTTGCTGCAATTTTTGTCATGATTTGCTTCATGGAGCTTATTTTAAATCACAAAAACTCAATAAAATATTTGGCTATGCTTATGATATTAATGGATTAAGTTCGTACATATGGAAAATTACCCATAATATGAAGCATCATACCTTTACGAATATTCCTGGACATGACGAAGATATCAATAAGGCCATTCTTCTGAGGCTCTCCCCAGTCGATAAGCTTTGTTATTTTCACCGATTTCAACAGTTCTATGCCTTTTTGCTCTATCTCTTTACAAGCTTAAACTGGGCGTATTACTCAGATTGGATGAGTCTATTTCAAGAATCAAAAAATAGGTCGATTCCAGGGCGAGAGCTCTTTCTTTTTGTTTTCTTTAAATTTGTTAACCTGAGTATTTTTCTTTTCATCCCTCTTACCATTCTTACAGCTCCCTGGTGGCAAATTGGAATGGGTTTTCTTTGTCTGCACTTTGTAGGAGGATTTTGCAGCGCTGTTATTTTTCAATTAGCACATATTGTTGAGAATGTTTCCTACCCAGAACCTGATTCCAAAGGATTTATTTCTAGCCGCTGGGCAATACATGAAATGGAAACGACATCTAATTTCGCGTCTGGAAGTTTATTTTGGACATGCCTAGCTGGTGGCTTGAATCATCAAATCGAACATCATCTTTTTCCTTATGTATGTCATGTACACTATCCCAAAGTGCATGAGATTGTAAAGAATACGGCTTATGAATTTAACGTCCCTTACCATGAACAAGCAACATTTTTTGGAGCGATAAGATCCCACTTTAGAACATTAAAAAAATTTGGGATAAAAGAAAATTAAGAGCAAAATAACGGCTCAGGGAAATCTGATGGTAATTTGCAAGCAAAGGATAGAGTTAAACTAAAAGGCTATCAATAGTGAAAATAGGTAGGTGGGATTGAGGGAATTACTATTGTAATAATAAACAGAAACTCAATTGAAAGAGCTTGTAAAATCAGTCATTTATTTCACTAGATTGAGAGAAATAGACAATCTAATTGACATCTTATAATAAGTGTTTATTCCTCATCTTGCCAGCGAAATGTGCCGCATACCGGACATTTATCAATACCTTCATAATTTCTAAAACCACATCGTTCGCAGACCCAAATTTCGGGCATGGAAAAATAGAGTTTACCAATGAGATCAGCCTCAGCATTGTAGTTTGTTAGAACTAAAAGAAGAGGAGTTATTGTAATCAATATTAAAGTTCTAAAAAGGCTCACATGCATACTAGTTGGGAATTAAAACGCCTTCTTTCAGAAGATATGTTTTATCACATAAATTGGCAAGTTCCTGGTCATGAGTAACTACAATCATACTTTTATTTTTTTCTTTTACGCTTTGTAATAATAGCTCGTGAATTCCTGAAGCTGTTTTTCGGTCAAGGTTGCCTGAAGGTTCATCTGCTAGAATGATATCCGGATCGTTACAAAATGAACGAGCAATAGCAGCACGTTGCTTTTCCCCTCCAGAAAGATGCTTTCCATAATGGTGGATCCTATCTCCCAGACCCATTTTTTCTAATAGGCTTACAGCTTGAAGAAAGGCGGGGCTTCCATGATGCGTTACTCTCCGAGCAATGCGGGCAGGCATGAGAACATTTTCCAAAACTGTGTAATCTTCGAGCAAACAGAAAGATTGAAATACAAATCCTAAGTGCGCATTTCTAATTTTAGAGGGGTTGCTCTTATAAATGGATTTGCCAGCAATTTCTAACTCGCCAGAACAAGCTTTTTCTAATGTTCCTAGGATTTGTAATAAAGTGCTTTTCCCTTCACCAGATCTTCCTATAATGGCAATCGATTCGCCTTGAAATAACTGTAAGGAAATATTACGTAAGATTTCAATCCGAGTAGGTTTAGTGAAAAATTTAGAAATTCCAGATGCTTTTAGGACAACAGGGGGCTTTTTATCCATTATTTATGACCTCAAAATCGCAGCTGGTTTTAAGGAGCTTGCTTTTACTGCTGGAATTAATCCGGCTAATAAGGAGGTTATAATCGTTGCTGTAAAGACAAAAATTAGCGCTTCGGAACTGATCTCATGAGGCAGCGTATTCCCATAGTAGAGAGGGTTAAAAGCTTGGAAACCTTGCATTTTGGAAATTAGATCGATGAGTAATTCTAAATTGTTCAATGTGATGAGAGCAAGAAGGGCTCCAATTAAGCTGCCCAGTAGGCCCATGACCATTCCGGAAAATCCAAAAATAGCTGCTATACTGAATGATGTCGCACCCATTGAACGCAAAATTCCGATTTCAAGTTTTTTATCATTCACAAGAATGACCATCATCGAAATGATATTGGAGCAAGCAACAATAATAATCACGCCAGCAATCAAACTAAAAATATTTTTTTCACTGTTTAGTTGTTGAAGGAGATCCTTGGCAAAGTCAAAGTCTTTATAAGTTTCAATTTTCCAGTATTTTTCGATTCCTGCTTCGGTAAAGGCGTCTTGAAGCTCTTTTTTCAAAGCATCGACTTGGCCAAGATCGTCTATTCGTATGTTAATTCCATTGCTAAGAGTTGTATCTTCTTGATTATAAACACTTCTAATTGCACTAATCGTTTCTGAAGATGCTAATACATACTTACCTCCGAGGGGCACAATACCTGGATCGTAGAATCCCGCAATAAAGATGGGAATGCGCTGCTCTTGCACAGTACTAGTCGTGGGGGCAAAATAAGAAAGATACCCCCGATCTCCGATCAAAACTCCTGCTTCTCTAAAGCTTTTTGGAAGCACAACACCCTCTCCCGCCTCCTCATCAAAAGGTAAATGGTATTCTTTTTTGCCTGTTTCTTTCTTTAACCGGTACAACCAGTAGGAGGCATCAGAAGAAGAGTCATAGGTGAGTCGATTAGCTCTTGCAACGATTGGCTCCAATTCATTAGTAGAAAGTTTATTTAAAGCAAGATCCGTTTGTTCATCTAAATTCAATGCTCTAAAAAAAGATTGCAATTTACTGTTGGCGCTTTCGCGATTTAAAACAACGTAATCGCTAGGAATATCTTCCTGGACATTTCCACTTACAGTTAGCATAGCATAGCTATTGAGTAAGTCATTGGCTGTGATGGGCAAAATAGAAGAAGCAAAGTGAGCATTTGTGCCATCTAATGAACCAAGATAGATGGATTGTGAAATAAATGATTGATTGGCTGGTTCATATGAGTTTAGCCCTCGGATCAATCGCACTCTAATATTAGCTAAAGTCATCTGATAATCGCTCGTCTGCAGACCTTTAAATCCAGTGCGGTCATTGATTGCATTGACGGCAAGCTTAACAAGGTCTTTCAGTGAGCCGTCAGGGTTGAAATCTTTCGGGCTAGTCTCTAGAGGGAGTTCCTCGTCAATTTCAGGATCATAAGGATCCGTTTTTTCTGCTGCTAGTTTCTCAGAAATTGATTTAGAGGTATACCCAGATGCTGCACTATGCGCGTCCACTTGATAGTAATAGGATTTGTAGTAGTTTTCGGTAGGGGTAACGCGCAAAGGAGCTGTGACAGCGATTAGCTTTCCAACCCAAATTTTTTCTAATCCGGATGTTACTGAAAAAAAGACGAGTACGAGCCAAACAACTAAAGATATGACAATAATAGAAATTAAGCTGATGATTGATACAGAAAGCTGCCGCCAACGCGGCAGTAAATACTTACAAGCAATTGAAAGCTCAAACAAGGTTACTTTGTCTCTTTAAAAATCACATGTTTGCGTAAAGCTGGATCATATTTTTTTAATTCTAAGCGCTTTGGCGTGGAAGTTTTATTCTTTTTAGTAAAGTAATGTGTAGCACTTTCCGAACTCTTCAGCTTAATGTTTTCTCTTTTTTTTGCCATGTTAAATTCCTTAAACCTTTAATAACTTATTTGGTTTTTAAGCTCATCTAAAAATAAGCTAACCACTGATTTGCCTTGTCGAATGATTAATTTTTTCGGTATGCGCCTCAAAGTAAATTTGAAAAATAGACCAACGTAAACTCAGAAATCAGTTTAGGAGAAATAATAGCCAATGAATAATAAACATTCAACTAAAACTCGATTTATTCATAGATTTTAGGAGGAAAAAATTTGACTTTTGAACTGAGAAAAGGAAAGCTTTTATACCCATCTTATTATCTTACTAAGGATAACCTGGTCTGAGCCTCTAAATTCAGAGTGTCTGCCGGCCCCTGATTAATAAAAACTTGATAACCAAGACCTGCGATCATAGCCGCGTTATCTAAAGTTAAGTCGAATTGAGGAAAATAACTGTTCACAGGCTGCTTTGCAAAGAGATTTCTTAAATAGCGGTTATTAGTGACTCCACCACCAAAAATCACATGCTGGCATTGATAGGTTTTTGCTGCAGATAGTACTTTATTCTGCACATCTTGAAATGCTGTCTTTTGGAACGAAGCTGAAAGGTCATTTTTAAAGGAAGCGTCTTCCTCAGAAATCCCTTTAATTGCATACATGACAGCTGTCTTTAATCCGCTAAATGAAAAGTCAAAACGGTTGGTTTTTACTTGACCTGCCTTAAATTTAAAGCGGTTAGCATTGCCTGTTTGTGCTAATTTTTCAACAACGGGCCCCCCCGGATAAGGAAGGGAAAGCAGTTTTGCCACTTTATCAAAAGCTTCTCCAATTGCATCATCGACAGTTTGTCCAATCATTTCATAATTTCCGACATCCCGCATCAAAACAAGAGCAGTGTGTCCTCCGGATAAGACAACTCCCAAGGCGGGGAATTGTATTTGTTGTGGGTTTGACATGATTGAAGCATAGAGATGAGCTTCAATATGGTTAACTCCTACAAGAGGTTTATCCAATGCAAATGCTAGCCCCTTTGCGACTTGCAAGCCAATTAAAAGTGCTCCTATTAAGCCAGGTCCGTTTGCTACAGCAATAAGATCCACTTCGTCTAGCCTCTTATCTCCTAGGGTTAGACATTCTTTGATAACAGGAAGAATTGTATCAATGTGACGTCTGCAGGCAAGCTCAGGAACAACTCCACCATAAATATCGTGAAGATCTATTTGAGAGGCGATGGATTGTGAAAGAATGTGTTTCCCATCAACAACAAGAGATGCCGCAGTTTCATCACAGGTGCTTTCAATTCCTAAAACTAACATAGTCCTCTTATTTTAAAGTAATGTATTATATGGAATAAAATCTTTTTATCCTAAAAAAAGATCAAAACAAGTATTCTTTTTCTTTTTGTTAAGCTCATTATTTTAAAGATGCACATCTTCTGGCTTTTTTTTAGCTAGGTACACACTTAGGTGGGCTTTTAAGTTAAGATAGATTAAATTTTGGTGTACAGCTGTAATTATATGAGTGCTCTTAGGAGAGGCAGCTTAAATTTAGGTTAATGAATCAATTTCGCTGTTTTTAAAGAGCTTAGGTGCCTGAAAGGTTTGATGATTTTAAAAGGTTGTAAATCCAATAAAAATCTGCCCAGAACATTCAAATGCATACTAGAATTGTAATTGTAATTAGCAAATAAATCGAAACGTTACTAACTCAACTTTCAAGTTAGAAAAATATATATTTTCTGGAGAACGAATGATGCGATCCAAAACCAAGATCATTTGTACGATAGGCCCTACTGTTGGCACTTTGGATAAAATCATTGAGCTTATCCAGGCGGGGATGAACGTTGCGCGTTTAAATTTTAGTCACGGCACTCATGAAGAACACCGAGCGACAATCAGCCTACTTAAAGAAGCGCGCGCCAAACTAGGTGTTTCTTTAGCTATCATGCTAGATACTAAAGGTCCTGAAATAAGACTTGGGAAAATTGAAAATGGCTCGGTAGAGCTACTTCCTGAGCAAAAATGGATTCTGTCAAAAGAAAAATTTATTGGTAATGAGAAAAAAGTAACGATTACACCTGAAAATATTTTGGATGGCCTAACAGAAGGGGCAAAAATCCTATTTGATGATGGGTACATTTCATCTAAAGTTGTTGGCATTCTCCCAGAAGGCGTGGAGGTCCAAATTGAAAACGGCGGGATTATTCGTTCTGGTAAAGGAGTTACGATACCAGATGCTGCAGTTAACTTGCCTTGCATTACTAATACAGATGTTTCAGATATCGTTTTTGGCTGTAAAGAAGATGTGGATATCATTGCTGCTTCTTTTGTGAAATCAGCTGACGATGTAATGGGTATAAAAAAAATTCTCATTAATGAAAAAAAACCTGAGATTTTAGTGATGGCAAAAATTGAGAACAAGGAAGGCGTGCTCAATTTTGATAGCATAGTGCAGGTTGCTGACGGGATTATGATCGCGAGAGGGGACTTGGGAGTTCAAATTAATCTCAGCCAAGTCCCTAAATTACAAAAAATGATGATTCGAAAAAGCTATTTGGCTGGGAAACCAGTGGTAACGGCCACGCAGATGCTAGAGTCCATGATCAATAACCCCAGGCCTACTCGAGCAGAAGCTTCTGATGTGGCCAATGCAATTTACGACGGAACTTCAGCAGTGATGCTATCGGGAGAAACAGCCATTGGTAAATACCCAATTGGTGTTGTGCATGTGATGAAAAGTATCGTGGATGAAACAGAGGCAGACTTTAACTATAGAGAATTTTTTAATCAGTACGCCCCACTTGTCTATCACGATGTGCCTTCTGCAGTGACTTTAGCTACTGTAAAAACATCATATAGTTCCAATGCTCAAGCTATTTTTGCTTTTACAAATAGTGGTAACACTGCTCGTCTGCTCTCTCGCCTCCGTCCAGCAATGCCTATTATTGCAATGACTTCTAAAGAGAAATGCTACCACCAATTATCTTTGTTATGGGGAGTTATTCCTTATATGAGCAGCCACTGCACTAAAATTGCCGAAGCGTTCGATATAATTAGTACTTTCGCGTTGGATCACCAAATCGTTGGGCATGGTGATTTAGTCGTTGTGACTGCAGGCTCTCCATTTGGCATATCAGGTACTACAAATATGATGATGGTGGAAAGCATTGGGGATGTTCTCGTCAGAGCTCATATTGGTTTTGGGGAAAGGGTTCATGGCAATGTCACTTTGGTGATGTCTCCTGACACGAAAAAACCTTATGAAGTGCGCAGTTGCATCTTGGTAATGACTAAATGTGATGAAAGCTACACGCATTTAATTAGAGAATGTACAGGAGTCATTCTCGAAAACCATATTGATGACGTGCAGTCTGAAAAATTTGCTTTGAAAATTTGTAAATCTTTAAATAAGCCCGTTGCTGTTAGAGCAGATGCAGCAAGTCACATCCTTAAAGAAGGGCAATTAATTACCTTACTACCTGAAAAAGCGCTTGTTTACAAAGGAGTGATTTTGTAATGCCCATGCTTCAAAATCGACTTTTAGTAAAAGTGATTACAATAGACAAGAATAGTTAAAATGGTACAAAAAATGAATACGCAAACTGTGGAAATTGTCTCTATAAAAGGTCCTTTACCTAAAAAATATTTAAAGGATTTAGCAAGATTGAGAATTGCACTTTTTAGAGACTACCCATTTTTATATGATGGTTCTTTGGCTTTTGAAGAAAAATATTTAGAGCCATACATGAAGTCTGAAAACTTTCTGCTAGTCCTAGTCTTTGATGAGAAGAAAATTGTAGGGGCTTCAACAGCCCTTCCTTTGCTTGAAGAACATAGGGCTTTTCAACATCCTTTTATTCGTGCAAACCTCAATCCTTCTGAGTTTTGTTATTTTGGGGAATCTCTTTTAGATCCAGAGTACCGTAGTCAGGGGATCGGCAAACGTTTTTTTGAAGAGCGGGAAGCTCATGCCCATGCGCTAGGCTTGCCCTATACTTGCTTTTCAATGATTGATCGCCCAGATAATCATCCAAAGCGGCCTTCAACAGCTTACAGTTTAAAAGATTTTTGGAGACGAATGGGGTACGAACAGCAGCATAATCTTGTTGCTAATCTTTCTTGGAAAGAAACTGGACATTTAGACGAAACTGTAAAGCAGCTTCATTTCTGGACAAAAAAGCTTTGAGCAATGGGGTCAAAATTCAGACTTAAGCTTAATTAGCCATCAGCAAAATGGCTAATTAAGCTTAATGCCGTAATCGGCGCCGTATCTGTTCTTAATATGTTGGAATGTAATTTAACTCCTATAGTTCCCCACGCATGTAGTTGAGATTCCTCTGCTTGGCTGAAACCCTGTTCGGGTCCTACAAAGAAAATCACCCCATTTTTTGGCAGACTATGTTCCCAAGCATTTTTAAAAAGTCGGGCTGAAGGTGAGACCTGTCCATAGAAGCTTAGCAGCTTGGGTTTTGCCCACTTCTTTAGCGGAGGCATCAATACATACGAAGGAACATAGAGACGTCCGCACTGCTTTGTTGCCGCTATCAAAATATTTTGTATGCGTTCATTTTGGGCAGTGCTTAAATCTTTTTTTTCGCTATGCTCCCCTGGGAACAGATAAATTTTAGCAACACCGAGCTCTGTACATTTTTCTAAAATAGTGTCTAAGCGATTTAAACGAGGTAATGCCTGGGCTAATACTATTTCAAAATTAGGGAGATCTTGTAAATAGACAGATAGGATATCTAAATGGACATCTCTTTTGTTAATGCTATAAATTTTTGCCCGCGCTAGGGCTCCGCACCCATTGATGACTTCAATGCAATCACCTTCGCGGCAACGCATAACTTTTAGATGCTGCACTTCCTCATTTTCTAAGGTACGTCTAGAATGCGGGGTCAATTCACCAGCAAGATAAAAACGTTTTTCAGGCATAGTTTATTTTGATTCCACAGGTATCGCTTTAACCCCTTCTTTTGAAAGATGAGCATCTAATTGAAAAAGCGTATCAGAATCTTTGTAAAGCGTCAGCTTGCGCAAATATTTTCTAAAGCGGTTGCGAATGTGGTTTTCTCTTCCTTTGCTCGTGTTACTCTCTTGGGCTGGACGCTGATGGCTCGGTAGTAAGTAAGAAACATATTGATTTTCGAGACCCTGCGAGTCGATAATATTTAAACCCCAATTTAGGCGCTCACTATCCTTGCTTGCCTGTGCAATAATCACAATTTCTAAATGATCTTTAATGATCTCTAAAAAAAGAGAACTGACGTTTTGCAGATAAAGTGGATAGGAGAGATAAAACACATTATTGATTTTTTTAATGGAATGATTTTCTAAAAGAGGGTGGGTTGTAGGATTAATTAATTCTATCGAGGAAAGAGGATAAAAAATGCGAGTAGAGATGTTCCGATCTATAGGAAGAAGTTTTTTGCGTAAAAAATCGATATGGAGATTATGCGATTCAGGATCGTTAATTTCTAACAGACTCTTACCTAAAAGCGGATGAGAAACTTTTTTCAAATTAGCAGGGATGAAGTAACTAATTTCATTATCGTGAAAGTTTTCTTTAAAACTGCTTATCTTGTCTAAATCTGCCTTAGTGATTAAACCTAAATCAAGCTCAAGATGCAACCCATCCTGTAAAAGCTGATGAGCCTCCTCTTCTGTCCCCACGAAGTTTAGCTGGAGTTGGCGAGGCCAAACATCAAGGAGCTCATAACTACTCGGAGGGTTGCCTTTTGTTGTAACTTTAATGGGTATTACTGCTTTGGCTAACTTACTTAATTTAATAATATAGTCGGGATTGCGCACATGGTTAATGTGGTGTCTCAAGTCAATAGAAGGATTTAAACTAACAAGATTTTTACGGTTGATATGCAAGACCCACTCATCTTGATTAATATTTGCAGCATCAACAAGAACTTGCAAATCCCCTGGCCCTAGGGATTGAATCACATTTTTAGTGCCGCTTAAAGTAAGATTAACTCGCTTATTAAGAATGCCATTAGGTTGCATACCGGCAATGGTTCTATCATCAGGCAAATTAATGACACGGATCGGCACATTAGGAATGACGGCAGTATCTGTAATCGAGTGATCAACAAACAACCAAACGGCAATAGCGGCCATTAAAGCAATAAGTTTACGCGGCCATTGATTCGTGAAAAAGGAAATTAACTTGTCCATTCTTTAAGTCTCCCTAGAACGTTAATGCTCGAGCTAACAGCCGGAGGGGGATTAAAGACACTGCGTAACACGCCTTTGAAGCGATCAATCTTAATGCCTCTTGTCATAATGCCATCACGTGCAAGTGAGACCTTGCCTGTTTCTTCAGAAATAACGATAATCAAGGCGTCCGCTATTTGGCTGATCCCTAACCCAGCGCGATGCCTTGTGCCCATTGATTTTGAAATCTGCGAACTATCATCGGCTAAGGGGAGTATTGTGGCAGCAGAAATAATGGTTGTCCCTCTAATAATGACTGCGCCATCATGAAGCGGGGTACTCGTGATGAAAATAGTTTCTAAAAGCTCGGGAGAAAATTTAGCATTTAGAACAACAGCCTTGTTGGCATACTCATTTAAAGAATCTTGGTTTTCCAAAAGAATGAGAGCGCCTATTCTTTTCTCTGCCATCCTGTAAACAGATTGAGCAATACTTTCAAGGAACTTATCGAATTCATTCATCTCTCGGTATTTTTTTCCTTTAAAACTTAGTTTTGACAATCCAAATCTTAATTCAGGTTGAAAAATAATGAGTAAGGCAATCACAGCGACATTAATAAAATAAAACATCATTTGATGAATGACTTGTAAGTCAAAAAGACGAGAAAGAGTATAGAGTGCCAGGCAGGCAATAATGCCAAAAATCACATCCATTGCTCTCATATTCCAGAAAACTGAAAGGAAGTAATAAATAACCGTGGCGATAATCAAAATTTCAATAGGAGGAATAAAAAATTGAAAAAAACGCATTCTGCTGTGAACCTTAAATTCCTTCTTTGTATAAACTTAAAAAACTCAACATATCCCTATGCTCCCTCACATCGTGAACACGTATATAATCTACTTCTGCGATTGCTCCAGTCATATGAGCCGCTAAAGAAGCTGCCAGTAGCTGATCGCGTTCTTTGTTGCAGATTTTTGTTAAAAAAGATTTCCTTGAAGCTCCTAAAAGCAGAGGAAAGCCCAGTTTTTGTAATTTTGGCACATTTTGTAAAATTTTCACATTATCTACAACGGTTTTTCCGAAACCAATACCTGGATCTAATATAATCTTGTTTTTATCAATTCCGGAGCTAATTAAACGATCTATTTTTTTTGCAAACCAATCTAGCAAGCAGGGGATAATTCCTTCTTCGTAATGTGGATCATTTTGCATCGTCAATGGATTTCCCTTCATATGCATCACACATAACGCCACACCATGTTTGCGGGCAGTGTCAATCATCTTAAGGTCGTCAAACCCTGTCACATCATTAATCATTGTTGCTCCAGCTCTAATGGCTTCTTCTGCAACTTCAGGTTTCATTGTATCAATAGAAATGGGAATTGTCGATTCTTCTCTTATTGCTTTGATAACTGGAATGACCCGCCTCAGCTCTTCATCTAAAGGAACCGGGGATGCTCCAGGGCGTGTAGATTCTCCCCCAACATCAATAAGATCTGCTCCTTCTTCAACCATTGAAAAAGCCCTATTGAGAGCTTTCTCCAAAGCAAAAAAACGTCCACCATCGTAGCAAGAGTCAGGCGTAATATTTAAAATACCCATTATTTTTGTTTTCATAAGAATTTATGTTTTATAAAATTTATTCATTAATTTAATGTTAAGAATCCTTATTTTTTCTTAAGTTTAGCACAAATGGAATGAAACATGGATGTTGAAATATTAGCCAGACTGCAATTTGCTATCACGATTATGTTCCACTACATCTATCCTCCTCTTAGTATTGGCTTGGGATTAATGCTAGTTATCATTGAAGGAATCTACATTAGGACGCAAAATCCTGTCTATCTCCAAATGGCGAAGTTCTGGACAAGAGTTTTTGCTCTAACTTTCGCTATTGGCGTCGCGACAGGTATTGTGATGGAGTTTGAGTTTGGGACAAATTGGTCTCATTATTCGCGTTATGTGGGGGATGTTTTCGGTAGTGCTTTAGCTGCAGAAGGCATTTTTGCTTTTTTTTTAGAATCTGGTTTTTTGGCAGTTGTGCTTTTTGGTTGGACTAGGGTAAGACCTCGTGTGCACTATTTTGCCACAATCATGGTGGCTTTAGGTGCCCATTTTAGCGCTATTTGGATTATCGTTGCTAACTCATGGATGCAAACCCCAGCGGGTTTTCAAATTGTTGGCGAAGGCCTGGCTGCTCGGGCAGAGATCACAGATTTCTGGGCGATGGTTTTTAACCCATCTTCTGTAGATCGACTCGTTCACTCGATCATAGGTGCATGGCTTGCCGGAGCTTTTCTTGTTATTAGTGTAAGCGCATTTTACATCCTCTTAAAGAGACACCTCGTATTTGCTAAGAATTCTCTAAAAATCGGTTTATATGTGGCGTCAATCGCTTTGGTTCTCCAGGTCATTAGCGGGGACCGTAGCGGAGAAATTGTCGCAAAGTACCAACCTTCCAAGCTGGCAGCATATGAAGCCCTTTACCAGACAGAACAGCCTGCGGCCTACAATTTAATAGGGGTTCCTGATAGCAAAACACAAACCCTGCATTATAAAATTGCTATCCCAAAGCTCTTGAGCTTTTTAGCATTCAAGGATGCCAATGCTGAGGTCAAAGGTCTTGACCAATTTCCAAGAGAGGATTGGCCAAATGTGCCTGTTTTGTTTTTTACATTTCGAACAATGATTGCGATGTGGGTATTAATGGTGATAGCATGTACTGTCGCTATTTACTATTGGCGAAAAGGTCTTCTTTTTGAAAAAAAATGGGCTTTAAAATTGCTTATTTTTTCTGCAATCTTTCCTCAGATTGCTAATCAAGCTGGCTGGGTGTCTGCTGAAATGGGGCGCTATCCTTGGATCGTGTTTGATCTCCTTCGTATTTCTGAAGGCCTCTCTAAATCGGTGACAGCAAACCAAGTATTTGGTTCTATCATCATGTTCGGCATTGTTTATACTTTCCTGTTTATTCTCTTTGTTTATCTATTGAATGAAAAATTTCAGCATGGCCCAACTGATGAGGATCTAGCAACGCCCTACCATCATCTTCATCGTTATGTAGAGGAAATCAAGAATGACTGAATTACAAGTTCTTCAATTCACATGGTTTACAATTTTTGTTCTACTTGCTATAGGCTATGCTATCCTTGATGGCTTCGATCTGGGAGTTGGAATGCTACACCTGTTTTCAAAAAGTGATCAGGAGAGGCGTTTGATGCTTAACTCGATTGGCCCAGTTTGGGATGGCAACGAAGTCTGGCTAGTCACTGCAGGAGGGGCCTTATTTGCAGGATTCCCTGATGTTTATGCTACCCTCTGTTCCGCGTTTTATCTTCCGATGATGGCTCTTTTAGGAGCATTAATTTTTAGAGCTGTCGCTATTGAATTTCGAAGTAAACAGCCTATGGCCTGGTGGAGGTGGATGTGGGATATTCTTTTTTCCTTAGCAAGCCTATTAATTGCTCTCACCTTAGGTGTCATTCTAGGTAACCTAATACGAGGCATGGCGATTGATGTAAATAAAGAATATATTGGAGGGTTAGGCGAGATTTTTAACCCTTATGCCTTGCTGGTCGGTTTGTTCGCAGCATCTTTATTTAATATGCATGGAGGAATCTATATTCTCATGAAGACAGAAGGTGACCTGCACGAAAAAATGCGTCGCTATACAACTTCAGCAATCATTCTTTTTATCATGCTTTATGCAATCACGACGGCAGCGACGCTGATCTATATGCCGCATATGACTGAAGCAATTCAAAACCGCCCTTGGTTTTTTATCATCGCATTGCTAAATATGTTTGCCATTGCAAATATACCAAGAGCGATTCACTATGGAAAAGATGCTTTAGCATTTTGCTCTTCATGTTTTAATATTATTTGCCTTCTTGCACTTTATGGAATCGGGACATATCCTAACGTCATTCGTGCTATAAATGATCCGGCCAATTTAAGTTTGACGATTTGGAATTCATCTTCTTCTGGGCAGACGTTAAAAATTCTCCTCATTATCGCGTTGATCGGGGTGCCGCTTGTTCTTTCCTATACTATTGCCATCTATTGGATCTTTCGTGGCAAGGTTAAGCTAGAGCACACTAGCTACTAAGTAGAGTCAACTTTTCTCGAAAATAGCACACCATGCTGTTTTCGAGAGAATCAATCGACTGAAACGCTTTGCATCAATGCAGCTAGTTTTTTTTTGAAATCTTTCTTTTTTCGAAGAAAAGTTTTCCTGTTGTTCTGGCCTATAGCATTAAGTTCTTCTTCTGACAAATAGCTTAATCGTTTTAAAGTTTGCTCTAAGCTTCTAGAATTAATGTAATAATTGGTTCCCAAACGTTGCTGAGCCGATCTTTCAAAAGGAATTAAAAAACGCTCATCGACAACGAATTCGTTCATTGGAGGTGCATTTGTGGTGACAACGACAGCACCGGTTGACATCGCCTCCATCAGAGTATGGCCGAATCCTTCCGTTTCACTGGGACATAGGTGAATACCACACCTGTTTTGAAATTCCCTTAATGTTCCCTTGTCAACTCTTTGAGAAATTGTATGCAGGTTGCTTTGATTTAAGATAGGAAGGCCATGATGCTTAATTAGAACTAAATCGGGCATTGAGGGATTGCGCAACCATAGTTCGATAATAGATGAAGTCCCTTTTTGCCTACTTCCTCCGCAGACATGGAGGTAAAGGGAAAAGTTTTTCTGTATTTTTGGTTGAAAACAGTCTTCACTCGTAAAACCCATATAGTAAACCATTCGGTTTAGTGTCATAAAAATTTTTTCAATCTCTCTTGTACGACACAAAATGAGGTCAATGTGATCTAAAACTGCTACATCTTGATAAAACCACTCTGGGTTAGGGATAAACCAATTATATTTTGCATAAGGGGTCCAGTGAGTGAGGACCATTTCTAAAAAAATATTTATATCGGCCGGTATGGGGTTGTTAGACGTGTCAGATAATTTTTTACATACTACATTATGCCCAAGCTCTCTTAAAGTGCTCGCAAGGATTTTTTGGTCAGCTTCTAGCCCTTTGCCATTTAAGCTGCTAAAAATATTGATCGTTAATTGCTTGGCCTCTAATTGGCAGGCTGTTAACAATCCTAAGATGAGATAGAAAATAACTTGTTTGATTCTCAAATTTAAAAAACCAAGAACTTTAGGGGGTTAATAAGGTGTGCTTCATCCTATAAAACTTGCTAGTTTTCGCCAACATTCGCATAAGGTTGAAACTTGGAGTTTGTGCTCTAAAATTTCCTTTAAAAATTAAGTCTCGCTTTTTTTTAGAAAAGTTTTTTGACAAATTCAACTCTATATATTAAAAGAAAAATTTTTACCAAGGTTACACTAAAATGTACTCAACACAATTCTATCTTACATTATGCATTTTTTTTACTTTTCTGCATTGTTTTGCCTCGGAGGTAATCCCTGAACCTTATCGTTCGATCCAAACTCTCCCCTTCGATGGAGATGGATGGTTCATCAATCAGAAATCCATAGATTCGTGCTTTTTAAGTAAAAAAGACATTCATACAGTCATAGAAGTTGGTTCTTGGCTTGGGGCTTCCACAAGATATATTGCTCAGAAATTGCCTGAAGGTGGCAGACTCTATGCTGTTGATACTTGGCTTGGATCTTGGTCCCCAACTCAATCCGTTTATTTTCAAAACGATCCGCGCCTCCCATACGCCTATCAGCTCTTCTTGTCGAATACTATACATGCCAAACTTACTCAAGTCATTATCCCATTGCGTATGGAATCTAATGAAGCTGCTAAAGCGCTCAATTTGCAAGCAGACCTTATCTATATTGATGCTTGCCACGAAGAAGAAAGCGTTTATCAGGATATCATGGCTTGGTATCCGCACCTAAATGAAGGGGGTATTTTTTGTGGAGATGATTGGCTGTGGGAGTCTGTGCGCAACGGTGTTCACCGAGCTTCATTACAACTTAATCGAGAAGTTGTTTACGAACATAATTTTTGGAAATTTTTATAATTAGGGCGATTCATGCAGCACATCATTTTTAAATTTTCTGTTATCCTTTTACTACTTGGACAAACAATTCAGGCAGAATATGGTTTCCTTTCTACTCAAATAGATAAAACTTCATTTCAGCTAATTACTCATGTTTTGCAAAGTATTGATAATGCAGATAAAGGTATTTCCAAATTATCCCAAGAAGTTTTGGAGATTGATGGCATGTCAAGTGCTAAAGGACGCCATTTATTAAATAACTTATGCACATTTCCGGAAAGCCGATATCTTGAAATTGGCTCTTGGAAAGGTTCAACTTGGATTTCTGCTTTATATGCTAACCAAAACACGGTTTCTGAAGCTGTTGCCATAGATAATTGGATGTGGACATTTTCAGGGGGATCAGAACTAGAATTTGTCAAAAATTGTGAAACATTTATTCATGGATTAAATTATCGATACCATTCACACGATGCCTTTACCTTAAGCAAGTATAAACTCTTTAATCAGCCTGCAAATATTTATTTTTATGATTGTGACCATTCTGTGCTATCTCATGAGCTTGCTTTAACTTATTACGACGAGGTTTTAGATGACCTCTTCATCCTAGTAATAGATGATTGGAATTGGGAGGATGTTAGAGAAGGAACTCTTAAAGCTTTTTCCAAATTGCACTACAATGTGCTTTTTTCCATTGTATTACCTGCTGAATTCAAAGGGGACAAAAAAAACTGGTGGAATGGCTTATACGTTGCTGTGATTCGCAAATCACATGAAAAGAATTAATTGCTGCATATTTTTCTTTTTTCTGATTTTTAATATCACGCAAAGTTTATATGGGAAAGAATTAGAAAAGAAAAATTACCGCTACCAAGTTTCTATATGCGCAATTTTTCGCGATGAAGCACCTTACATTAAGGAGTGGCTCGAATTTCACAAACTGGTGGGTATTGAACATTTCTATCTTATCAACCACTTTAGCAGTGATGATTACTTGTCCATTCTTCAGCCCTATATTGACTCAGGAGAAGTCGAGCTTTTTCAATGCACCGATGATCGCTTTGATGCTTACAGTTTTATGTATTGTATCCAACCTGATGAGTACTCAAAAATTATTGAATATTCTAAGGAGGAAACCAAGTGGCTAGCTATCATTGATTCTGATGAATTTCTTTTTCCTGTTTCTTGTGATTCATTGCAAGGATTTTTAAAAGATTATGAATCTTATGGCGGTGTTTATGTCTTTTGGCAGATGTTTGGAACTTCACTTGTCCCCAAAGTTCCCTCAAATCGCTTGCAGATAGAAATGTTTGTTTTCCAATCAGATAAAAATTATTATTTTAACAAATGGGGAAAAAGCATTGTAAGGCCTGATCGGGTTGAAAAAGCGCACCTACATTTTTGCAAGTATAAAGCACCCTATGTACACGTTTTTCCTGACGAGTCGCTAATCCCTGAATTTGATGTCATCATGAATAATGACACGAAAATTATCCCTGAATTTCAAGTCGATGTTTCCAAAATCCGCATTAACCATTACTGGACAAGAGATGAAGATTATTCTAGAAGAATCAAACATCCGAGATATTTAGAGTGGGGATTGGAAAAGGAATATTTCAACCGTCTTGATGCGTTGAGTAAACAGCCTAATTACATTATTTTTAAGTATCTAGATCGCTTACGAGAAAAAATGTTTCCTAGCGATTAACTACATTTTTTTACAAGGCCTCGCCTTAAAAAAATAACTCTGCTACTTTCTGGTCAAATGATTTTTGTAACCAAAAAGGCGCTTTTATGCCGGATGAAAACATTCTTAATGTAGCTTTACCCAATCTTGAATTATTTGAAGATCTTTATAAAAAATATCTTAAAGATGAAGAAAATGTAGATCCGCATTGGCAAAAAGTTTTTGCAGCTTTTGAGCGCGAAGTACCCATGCAAAGTGAGACCTCAAAGTTTACAGAAAATGACTCGAAAAAACTTAAGGTTTACAGGTTGATTGAAGCTTACCGTACTTTTGGACACCTTGCCGCTAAGGTTAATCCTATTAATAATAAGGAAGCGATAGAACCCTGGCAGCTTAGTCTAGAACACCTAGGTTTTAGCAAAGAAGATTTTCCACAAAATTTCCCCACCTGTGGTTTTTTGAAAGAAGGTGAGGCTCCTCTAAGGGAGCTGATTAGCGCTTTAAAAGAAACTTATTGTGGTCAAATAGCTTTTGAATACATGGGCTTTCAGAGTCCCGAGCTAGAGAGTTGGCTACAGAAAAAAATTGAACCAACTCGCTCAAAGGCACAGCTGTCAATCGATCAAAAACAAGAAATTCTGCAACACCTGAATAAATCCGAACTTTTGGAAGCTTTTCTACATACGAAGTACATGGGTCAAAAAAGATTCTCAATTGAAGGAGGGGAAACACTCATTCCAATGCTTGCAGCTTTAGTGGAGGTTAGTGCCCAAGATGGAATCAAAGAATTTTACTTGGGAATGGCTCATCGTGGGAGACTTAACGTACTAGCAAACATCATTCATAAATCTTTTTCAGAAATTTTTTCAGAATTTGATGAGGGGTACATACCTGATTCTTTTGAAGGCAGTGGGGATGTAAAATACCATAAAGGTTTTTTCTCAGACGTTCAGACAATTCATGGACATAAAATTCAAATTAACTTAATTCCCAATCCGAGCCATCTAGAGTCAGTTAATCCAGTAGTAGAGGGGGAAGTTTTTGCAAGGCAGATAAAACTCAATGATACTCAAAAGAAGAAAGTGCTTGCCGTTTTAGTTCATGGAGATGCTGCTTTAGCCGGGCAAGGTATTATTTACGAAACATTACAGCTTTACCGTCTTCCTAATTACTCTACAGGGGGAACGGTCCATATCGTAGTAAATAATCAAATAGGCTTTACTACATTACCCAATGAAGCTCGCTCTACACATTATTGCACCGATATCGCTAAAGCCTTTGGTGCACCTATTTTCCATGTCAATGCTGAAGATCCAGAAACTTGTGTCTATGCAACTTTATTGGCAATAGAATTAAGACAAAAATTTCATTGTGATGTCTTTATTGATCTTAATTGCTATCGGAAATATGGGCATAATGAAGGAGATGAACCAGCCTTTACCCAACCTTTGGAGTATAAAGTCATTCGTGCAAAGAAACCTATTCGTGAAATATACCGGGATCATCTTATCTCCCAGGGTTTAATTGAAAAATACATGGCTGAGAGTCTCGAAAATGAGTTTAAAAAATCTTTACGTCAAGCCTTAAAGGCAACTAAACCCGATCCGATTCGAGTCCCAGAGTCTATAGCAAATGTGGAAGAAGCGGAACCCCCTTCTAGGATTGAAACGAAAGTCTCTTATAAATTACTTAGAGAGGTGGCTGAGCAGATTTGTGCCACTCCACCTAACTTTACACTTCATCCCAAACTTGAGCACTTATTGAAAGATAGACTCAATATGGTGATTCCTAAAGGCAAAACGAAGCCTTTAGATTGGGGGATGGCCGAACTTCTAGCCTATGGGACTCTTAGCTGTGAAGGTATTCCTATAAGGCTTTCTGGGCAAGACACGGGTCGAGGAACTTTCAGCCATCGCCACGCGCTATGGATCGATCAGAGAAAGACACAAAGCTACTTTCCTTTAAGTCATGTTCATCCTCAACAAGCAAGAGCAGATATTGTCAATTCACCCCTATCTGAATTTGCTTCTCTTGGTTTTGAATATGGTTACAGCGTTGCATATCCCGAGTCGCTTGTCATTTGGGAAGCTCAGTTTGGCGATTTTGCTAATGGAGCCCAAGTGATTATTGACCAATATATTTCTTCTGCTGAACAAAAATGGGGGCAAAAGTCGGGGATTGTCCTGTACTTACCTCATGGCTATGAGGGGCAAGGACCTGAACATTCTTCGGCAAGAATCGAAAGGTTTCTCTCTCTTGCCGGAAATCGTAATCTTATCATTGCTTATCCTACTACACCTGCCCAGATGTTTCATTTGGTAAGAAGGCAAATCATTGGCAAATTACTAAAGCCATTAATTATTATGACGCCAAAAGGTCTTTTGCGACTGCCAGAATGTAGTAGCAGTATAGAAGATTTAGAAAATGATTGTTTTGAAGAAATCTTAGATGATGGCAATGAGTATAAAAAAGCTAAACGTGTGATTTTTTGCTGTGGCCGCATTTTTTATGATCTAAAAGCAGAGCGGGATAAAAGAAAGGATCGAAATATTGCTATCATTCGTATCGAACAACTTTACCCATTGAATAGGAATAAATTAAAAACCCTTCTTGATCAATACGCTTTGGCCAAAGAGTTATTTTGGGTTCAGGAAGAACCTGAAAATATGGGAGCCTGGAGTTATATCCACTCTCAAATTATGGCAGAGGATAAGAAAAATCGAGGAATTAGTTATGTCGGTCGATTGAGAAGTGCAGCCCCGGCCACAGGATCATATGCCTCTCACAAAAAAGAAATTCAAACGATAATTAATAAAATTTTTGATGAAAAAAAACCATCTGCGCTTGACATTGCACAGCACTTTCGCGTCTAATCTAATTTAAGAATTTTATTGGCTTACGAAGGACAAAATATGAAAACGGAAATTGCTGTTCCTAGAATGGGAGAGTCCATCAGCGAAGCGACCATAGGAGTGATCTTAAAGCCATCAGGGGAATTTGTGAAGGCAGATGATGAAATCCTTGAACTAGAAACAGATAAAGTCAATCAAGTAATTTATGCCCCAACATCGGGTGTCTTGACTCTGATAGTTAAACAAAATGATTCTGTGAAAATTGGGGATTTACTGGGCCATATAGATGAGGCTGAAGCCCCTGTCGAAAAACCTGAATTAAAAGTTGAAAAAATGCAGGAAGAGTTGCCATTGCCTTCTAAGCCAACATCAATACCCAAAGAACCTTTAGGCGCTCGAAAATCAAAAGAGGCATTTATTGAGGATTTAAAAAACTTAGCAAAAGAACCCTCTGGGCCTGTTCCTAAATCTCATCTAAAAAACCCGCTTATTACAAGGACTCCTCTTCCTCTGGGGCGAGGGGAGACGCGCAAAAAGCTCTCTAAAATACGACGTGTAATTGCAGAAAGAATGGTACAGGCTCAAGCCACCACAGCTTCTTTAACAACCTTTAATGAAGTGGATTTGACGCAAGTTATGCTGATTAGAGACCGTTTTAAAGAAGCTTATGTTAAAGAATATGGCATCAAATTAGGATTGATGTCCTTTTTCGTTAAAGCGACCATTTCTGCATTAAAAGAATACCCTGAGATTAATGCTTACTTAGATGGCGATGAGCTTGTTTATCGCGAATACTTGGATATTGGGATTGCTGTTAGTACCGATAGAGGTGTCATTGTACCTGTATTACGTGATTGCGATAATTTAAGTTTTGCAGAAATCGAACTTGCTATCGATGCCTATGCTCAGCAAGCGAGGCAAGGAAAAATTTCTATAGATGACCTGCAAGGTGGTGGCTTCACCATTACCAATGGTGGGGTGTTTGGCTCCCTGCTTTCAACTCCTATTCTATCGCCTCCGCAAACAGGAATATTAGGAATGCACAAGGTCGTCAAGCGTCCAGTCGCGATAAGCGACCAAATTCTTATCAGGCCAATGATGTATGTTGCTTTAACCTACGATCATCGTGTTATCGATGGCAGAGAAGCCGTTTCCTTTTTAGTTCATATTAAACAACGTTTAGAAGACCCAACCCGTTTGTTGTTGGAAATATAATGATGTTCGATGTCATTGTGATTGGTTCAGGTCCAGGAGGGTACGTTGCCGCTATTCGAGCGAGCCAGCTTGGCTTTAAAGTGGCTTGTATTGAAAAACGCGCAACTTTTGGCGGAACATGTTTGAATATCGGATGCATCCCTTCAAAAGCCCTCCTTTACTCAACAGAACTATTAGATCTGGTGCGAAAAAAAGGGCAAAACTTGGGCGTGGAATGTTCCGGTCTTAACTATAATTTTGATGCAATGATGCAGCGTAAACAGCGGGTGGTTAAAGCCTCAAGTGATGGTGTAGATTATTTATTTAAAAAAAATGGCGTCGAGGTAATTCATGGTACTGCAACTCTCCTGAGCCCAAATACGGTTCAAGTCGAGCAAAAAGTGATCGAAGCAAAGCATGTGATTTTAGCAACGGGGTCCGAACCCGCACCCTTGCCATTTTTACCTTTTGATGGACAAGTTGTGATCTCTTCTACAGAAGCTTTATCCTTAACAAATGTTCCAAAGAAATTAGGAATTATCGGTGGGGGAGTCATTGGTGTGGAGTTAGCCTCTGTCTACCAGCGCCTGGGAGCTGAAGTCACCATTATCGAAATGCTTCCTGAAATTTGTGCCGGCATTGACTTGGCCCTCCTGAAACCCTTTCATAAAGCTCTTACTGAACAAGGGCTTACTATTCACACTTCAACACAGCTAAGAGAGGGGATTATAGGAAATAACCAAGTCACTTTGAAGGCGCAAAAAGGAGATGAAAATCTCGCCCTAGAAGTAGATAAAGTCTTAGTGGCTGTTGGGCGACGCCCTTTTTCAAGGGATCTTGGACTAAAGGAAATTGGAGTTGTAATGGATACAAAAGGCTTTGTTAAGGTTGACAATAATTTTTCAACTTCGATTCCTAATATCTTTGCCATTGGGGACTTGATTGAAGGACCGATGCTAGCTCATAAAGCTTCTGAAGAAGGTATAGCTGTTGCAGAAATTATTGCAGGATTGAAGCCAGTAATCAATTACTTAGCAATTCCCAATATTATTTACACACATCCAGAAGTGGCCTCTATCGGATTTACAGAAGAAGAAGCTCGTAGAAGTAATTTAGAAATATTTACAGGCCATTGTCCCATTCGTTTCAATCCGAGGGCAAGATGTATCGAAGAAACGGAAGGGCTTGTCAAAGTGATTGGAGAAAAAAAGAGCGGCCGTCTCATAGGAATGCACATCTTTTCAGGACAAGCATCCGAATTAATTGCAGAAGGAGTACTTGCAATAGAGAAAAATGCAACTGTTGAAGAGTTAGCAACTTCTCCAAATGGCCATCCCACATTAAGTGAAGCCATTAAAGAGGCATGCCTTGCAGCTCTAGGGCGTCCTATCAATTTATGACTCATCTTACCCAAAAGGAGCAGATGAACAAGCAGATTTTTTGAATCTCAATTAAATTCAAAAATGCTCGCAATATTTTACAAATATTGCTGTGCTTTTTGAACGATTTGATTTTTCAAAATCTCTTGCTTCTTCATTTTGTTCTTTTTGCGTAAGGTAAGTTTATAAGTCGCCTCATTCTTAGTTTTTTTAAAGAAAATATCAAGCTATATAAAACCCACTAAGAAAAGTTTTTAATTACTATCCAAGCGCGCTGATCACAATACCAGCCGCACAGGTAGCATTTGTGATGGTGTTGAATTTTTCTCCATAAAGTTTGGATGCCCAAACATTACAAAGAATAATCGTTGCTACAGAAAAACTAGGAAAAAGAATCGTTTTCTCAATAGGAAGAGCAATTTTTGTCGCAAGCAGTAAAAGGCATGTCGCAGCCCCATTGGCAATTCCCGCCATTGTGCCATAAAAAATAACTTGTTTTTGAGCTTTTGCTTTCTCGTATAGGCAAATAAAGCCTTGTAAAACTGTTGCAGTAGCAAATTGTGCTGGCATGAACCAAATGTCATCTTCGGCTTGAACCGGAATAAAATCGCATTCAAATAAAAGGCACCTAGCCTGCATGAGTGAAAGTGCTGCAATCTGAATAATAAAGCAGGCTAGAGCATACTTTAGCCACGCAAAGGATGCGTTTCCTTGTCTTTCCCCTCTGCACCCCCAGTACAAACCAAAAAGAACAAAAAGTAATCCAATGACTTGACATAGGCTACAAGAAAATCCGTAACTTGCACCAAATATTAGAAATAGAAGAATCCCAGGAAAAATAGCGCTTGCATTTTGAAAGGCAAAAGTCAAGCCAGCAGGACCTCGGGATAAAGCTTGTGAAGTCGCAAGCATGAGTCCAATACTGAGCATTCCTAGAAGTGCGCCAATTCCAATCATCAACCAACTAGGAGAATGTAGCCTTAACTCTGCATAAATCACCAAGGAAATTAAAAATGAAGAGAGAAAGTAAATGAATAAATAAAAATTAGGCCCGCTACTCATATTTGATGAGGAGCTTCGTCTAAAAAAATAGTTTGCAAAGGATGCACAGCCGGAAGCTAATAATGCGAATGTAATTCCGTTCATAAGTATAATATTATAAATGAACGTACAATTTAACCCAAGGTTAGCTCAAAGTTTCTTTAATAAAAAAAATTATTTAAAGGTTAAAACTAGTGCCCCCTTTCTTTTTTTTAAAAATCAACGGTAGTTGAGTGTAAATATGGTCTATTTTCTGCAAAATGCTTTCTCGGGTTTGAGCATTTTGGGACTCAAGGATTGCTGACACATTGGGCAGATTCCCCATTTTTAATAATCTAGAACCGTTTTCTCCCCTCTCTTTTGAGAGGGGCTCATAATCATTGGATCGATCGGAAAGATAAAACATGCTCAACGCCATTTTCAAATCCGTTGCTAAAGATGGAATCAGATGAAAATAAAGAACATACTCCTTAGCCCGTGTTGTTGGATCTTCGGAAAGGCGAGTAATAGTGAGTTCGGGCGGCCGCCTGCCCTCCTCTTTTACTAGGATATTAGATAGACGCCTTGTCTTTTTATGTGTTTTGGATTGACTTGCCAATTTAAACTCTCTGGGATAACGTGAACTGATAAAGTCAACGAAACAAAAATAATTTTTATTAGAAAGATAGAGGGCAATCATTTCTGGGTTTCTTTTTAGAAAAAATTCATAGAAAAGAAAGCTTGCTTGAGGATCCTTTCGGTAGTCTTCGATGCTCTCAATAAATCTATGTTCTTCCTCATCATGAAATAAGCAAACTCTGCCATCGGAAATTGTACAAGGAGGGAGGTTCGCACGTTGACTTAAGTATTTAAGGTCATTTTTCCATTCTTGGTACTCCTTTACTAACTCTAAGTAGATCTTACCCTGTTCCTCTAGAAATTCTTCAACTAAGTGGTTTTCTTTTTTTCTGTACTCTAGGTACAAAGCTGGATGTTTTTGCTCAAGCCACTCTCTAAGCCGCCGTTCCCTTTTATCTCGACTTTTGGTCATTCTAGTAGCGTCTTCATCGTCAGATTCACATCTAAGAAAATAGGAAGTACCATAAAGATCACATTCGTCTTCAGCATTAAGGATATTTTTTAGATTTTTAATGGAAGGATTAAATGAAGAGTTACTAATTGAATCAGAGAAATCAGATTCGCTACTTTGCAAAGAAGGCAATGCTCTGCTTTTATCCTGTTCCTTAGCTTGCTGAATCAGTCGGGAAACCTCATCAAAAATACCATATTTTTTAGCTACTGAACTTAGGTCTTTTTGGGCAAAAATGGCCAAATTAATTGGGCTGTCTTTAAAAAGCATTTCACACTGAGGATTTTTATCCGTAATGTCTTTGTGTTCTAGCCATTTTTCCCGCCATTTATGATTAAATTCTTTTCTGCATTCAAAGAATTTCTTTGTTTCTTGAAAATATTCTTCTGCATATTCAATATCAGCAGACTCGACTCTAGCCATGAAAAGAGATTTTTGAACTCTAATTTTAAGTTTTTCACCAATCTCGATGAAAACTGGGTTGCCGGTCATCAATGTTGCGGAAGATAAAGCAATGATTCTGCGCATGATTTGATAGTGGACTTGCGGCTTATCTTTTTGTCGCTCTAGTTTTGCGAGAAGGAAAGAATATTCTAAAAGAGATTTGAACTGTTCGGTTTTGTTATTGAATGACTCAAGTTCCGAGGCTTTATTTAATGGAAAATACCCGTAGTCATATTCACAAGCCTCTTGCCATTCATTCATTAAATTTTTTGCACGCTCATTGAATTTATAGGCGGTGTAGGCTGAAAAAATGATTTTAGAAGTGGATAAGATATCCATCTCTTCCAAAAATGAGTGATCCTCATCTCGTTCAAGTTCGGATAAAGTCACCAATTTTCTAGAAAAAGTAGGGCTTTTTTGCCGGAGGTATATAATTTTTTGTAATTGATTAAGCCATTCACGATTAAAGCCTTTTTTAAAAATTTGCATCACATGGTTTAAAATGGATTTCCTTGGCTTGAAATCCTTGAAGGTAGTAGCTATTTTCAAACCTACATCGATAAAAGACTGTTTTTGTGTAAGCAAGGCTGCATGAGCGAGAAGGCGAATCCTTTCACTTAGCTGCTTAGAAGCATGGCTGTCATCGTAAGGTAGCCCTTCCAGTATTTTTGATAGAGTTTTAAGATCTTTTAAGAAGTCAAAATGCTCTGGAGAGGTTGCTACCCCCATATTTTGAAGGTGGTTAGTGGGAACGAAGCCAAAAGTCGAATTAGACTCAATCATGGCAATTCTTAAGTTAAAATGAGTTTAAATAATCGCGCAAAAATATGAATGATCGATAGCAAAATTGAAAGATAGCTATAAAGAAATAGCTTTTAATACTGGTGGGGGTAAAGGATTACAACCATCATTAAATTTCTAAGCTATAGCTCTATATCTATTTCGGACATTAAGCGAAGATAATTTTATGGTAAAGAAGTTCTTACTGAAAATGTGATCCGGTGAAAGGAACAATCACCGGATGGAGGAAAGATTATTTATATCCGTGAGAAGAGCCGCAACCGCAAGAAGAACCCGCGTTGGGATTAATGACTTTAAAACCAGAGTCATTCAAACCTTTGGTAAAGTCAATTTTACATCCTTTCAAGCGATTAAGGAGTGCTTTCTCTACATGTATTTCCACACCCTGGGAGACAAAAACTTCATCGTTGGGAGTGGCTTTTTCTGAAAAATCTAGGATGTATTCAAAACCACTGCATCCGGCTAGCTGTTCTCCAAAGCGTAGTCCATAACCTGCTTTGCCTTCTTGCTGAGCGAAAAACAAAAATTGTTCCGCAGCTTGAGGAGTAAGGGTAATTGTAGAAAGATCTACAGTCTCGTTCAAGATGACATTGAGCTTATTTACAAGATCGTTGATTTGTTCATCGGTTCTGCCATGACCTTTCATACCTGCTTCGAGAGTTTCAACATGGGCTGCACCGCAACCAACACAATGTAAGCCAGCGTTGGTAATTTCCTGAGCAAGCCTTTGTGTATATTGGGGGAAGCCAGACAATATTTCCGAAATCGTCATCTGCGGATGAATAGTTTTTTCAGCCATATCCAAATAATCCTTAATTTAAAATGAAATTCTTACCTTACCACATTTGATCTTACATTGACAAGCAAGACGCTCATCACAGGTTCCTTCACCTAAAAAATCTTCCTCTTCACGTGTTGGGGAGGAGAGGTTTTCTTTACCTTCCTTTATTTCAATGACGCAAGTTCCACATACGCCTTCTGTACAGGCAAATGGAACTCCTGCTTCTTCACAACACTCAGCAAGGGGAGAGCCATCAGGTAGGTCAATTTCTTCCTCATTGTGATCAAAAATTAATTGAGCCATTTTTTTGTCTCCAAATAAAATCTAATGCATTATTATGGTATAAATCTTTTATTAAATCAAGAACATAAAGTTACTAATTCCCCATTAAATTGTTGTTTTATCCAAATAGGGTTTAGGTATGAGTTTGTATTGAATAATCAATTTTTTAAATTGCCGTAATAAGAATCACGATGATATTTTTTAATCATTCGATTAATCAGCAAGCCTGCTATCGTTGGAATATATCTAGTCAGTTTTCCCATAAGAACCGACCCCTTTGGTATTCTCTACCTTTGTATTTCTAAAATCGCCTGGCCTCTTTTCTTATCAAAACCTCGATATCTAGCATTTCTTAGGGAAATATTAGTGCTTTTGTCTTTTCTTTCCTTATCTTTTCCGTATTTCCTTTCAACCGCATCCTTCGTCTGTAACCACCTTTGTTCCGGCCAAGGCACTTGTTTTAACAGCGTCTTAGTTATTTTATTATCGGCCGTGGAGCTACCAATTATTCTTTTAGCTGCTATCTGTTGTGTCCTAGGATCACTTCATAAGGCAATTTCACTCATTTCCTAGGCCGGCTCCTTTCCATGAATTTTTGCTTTCCATCCTTCTTCCCCAATCATTTTCATGCTTATGCTATCCCGAATTTCTACATAGCATCCATGTAGCAGCTCATGCTCTAGTGCTCGAGGAGATTAAAATAATTTTTTATCAACATTGGCTTCTCTTAAGGCTCGAGTAATGGCCCAAATACGAGGTTCTGGGAATGAAGGAGGATCAAAATCATCCATTTTGATACATTGAAATTGATCAAACTCAAGGTTACTTCTTGAATGCTTCTTGCGGGGAATGAGTGACACCCACAAAGGAACACCAAATTTATCAAAGGTCTCTTGCATAATCTCTATTTGCTGTTCTCTTTCTACTTCAATATGGGACCCGTCATTAAAATCTGCTACTAAGGTGCCATGAGCTTTAAGAATTCTCATAGCATTAATGAAAAGATGACCGCTTCGGAGAGTCTCGTGAGGGAAAATTCTTTCCAAATATATATCGTCAACACTATTACTTGGAAAATAGGACATTTCTTGCAAATTCTCTATGTCAGCGACATAGTCTGGACGGGGCCGGCTATCCGTATCAATAGTAAAGGGATGATAGTTTCTTGTTTCTTCTGCGGCAAAAACATAACGTTTTTCCTTTAATACAGGATAAGATTTAGATAAGAGTGTTCCTCTGCCTACGATCAAATCAACAGGTTTGCCATCTGCCTCTCGCTCTTCTCGATAGGCAGCAAAAGATGGGTAGGGGGTTCTGACAGTATTTCCTGTGGTTTCTATAGATTGACAAGAATACGATGCAGAAATATCAAGACTGACAGAAGGGGGTGCTTTTCTTTCTTCTCTTTCCTGTTCTTGATGAGTCGAAGAGAGGCGGGGAGTATATAAAATGATGTTGCGCTTTCCTTGCCAAAAGGCTTGCCAGTCCTCTCTTAATTTATGGGAAAAGAGGGGAAGGATAAGAAAGGTTTTGAATAAAGATCGAACTCCCACATATATCCTATGAGTAATGGAGAATTGTTTTTCAAATTTTCCTGTGAATCGATATTTCTTACCTCGATTGCTTGAAGATGGCGAGTAGGATTCACTTGAAGATAAAGGTATCTGCTTATAGTGCAGGGGTATTGAATCTTTATATTTAATTTTCATGGTTTTTAATATCCTTAGGAGGGATTTGAACGTTTATATTTATCCTTCAGTAGACATAGAATTATCAGACTCATCGGCTAGCAGCAGATCGAGTGGAGTCAATCCGTCATTATCTTTTATGTTTGGATTTGCTCCGTGTTCAATCAATAGCTCGACTATTCCGGAAGTGCCATCCTTTGCTGCAATGTGCAAAGCTGTTTTTCCCTCCTTATTGGTATAGTTAAGATCAATTCCTGATTTAATAAAAGCGGTTATTATTTGCCTCTTAAAAAGAAAACATTTTGCTAAACGATAATATTTAATAGCATTGAAAAATGGAGGATTTCCTAATGGATCGCATTGATAGGGGGCAGCCCCATGTCTAATTAATAACTCTATTATCTCTGAACTGCCATACTCGGTTTTTGCGGCGATATGAAGAGCTGTCATGCCATCTGGGCTAGTATAGTTAAGATTCATTCCCCCTTTAATAAAAGCCTGCACATGCCTTGGCAGTTGATTTTCTATAGCAATAAAAAGAGGTATCTTCCCTGAATTGTCACATTGATATAGATCGGCTCCATGCTTGATTAACAACTTAATTGTTTTAGGTGTTATATCGTAAGGACCAGAAGTATCAGCGGCAATATGTAGGGCTGTTTGCCCAGCTTGGTTAGTATAGGAAAGATCGATGCCTGGTTCAAGGAAGGCCTGTACATTGTCAAAATGCCGATTTTCTATAGCAATAAAAAGAGGTGTCTTCCCTGAATTGTCACATTGGTATGGGTCAGTTCCGTGCTGAAGCAAAAGCTTTATGTTTTCTGCTCGATAATGTTTTGCAGCAATATGAAGAGCAGTTTGACCATCCTTGTCAGGATAGGTTAAGTCTATTTTATGTTGTAGTAGTAGATTTAATATAATAGGAATGTTGCAGTTTAGTGCAAAACGCAAAGCTGCTTGGCCTTCCTCTGGGGAATAGAGCTTTTCTTCAAGAAAAGCGAATAAACTTTCTGAACTGAAACTTTTTATAGCAAGCATGAGAGGAGAATAACCCTGGTTGTCAAGTATAGATGGGGCAGCTCCGTATTGGATAAGCAAATTGATGGATTTCGGATTATCACACATTGCGGCTAAATGGAGAGCAGTTTGACCCTTCTTGTTCGATTGGTTGAGATTCATGCCTCCTTGTTGGATAAGCAACTTGATGGATTTCGAATTACCATACTGTGCGGCTAAATGGAGAGGAGTTTGGCCGTCCTTGTCCGCTATACATGGGTCAGCTCCACGTTGGACCAATAATTTTATGATCTCAGGTGTACCATGCCAGACTGCAATATGCAGAGGAGTTTGACCATCCTTGTCCGGGTTGTTAAGATTCATGCCTCCTTCAATAAAAGCAAGAATCTTAGATACACTTTTTTCTCTTATGGCTCTTTCAATGGGTGACTGTTTATATTGACCACATTTATATGGGTCAGCTCCGTGTTGGACCAATAATTTTATGATCTCAGGTGTATCATCCGAGACTGCAATATCCAAAGGAGTTTGACTTTTCTTGTCCGATATACATGGTTCAGCTCCACGTTGGACTAATAATTTTATGATCTCGGGTGTACCATAACTTGCGGCTAAATGGAGAGGAGTTTGACCCTTCTTGTCTGTATGGTTAAGGTTCATGCCTCCTTCAATAAAGGCAAGGATTTTAGATACACTCTTTTCTCTTATGGCTATTTCAATGGGTGACTCTTCACTCTTATCCCATTTATATGGGTCAGCACCCCGTTGGACCAATAATTTTATGATCTCAGGTGTACCATCCCGAACTGCAATATGCAAAGCCGTGTTACAATCTTTTTTTTGGAAACTCCCACCTTCTTGAATCGTCCATGTGCGTACAGTGACAGCGTAGTTAAGGTCCGAGCCTCCTTTAATCAGCGCCCGCACATTGGCTAAACTTTTACTTTTTATGGCTTCAAAAATAGCTGGCTCGTTTTTTCTATCTAATGGATTAGCAGCAGCTCCATATCTTAATAAAAGTTTAATATTTTTTTGATTGTTTGGTATTTGAGCAGCTCCATAAAGCAAGCCAGGAGCTATGATTGTATTAGCTTGCAGGAGCAAATGAGTCATCAAAGGTGTTTTTTGTAGGACAGTAAGGGGTAATAACAATTTTTCGGATTTAGTATTTGCTCCATGCATCAATAAAAATTGAGCAACTTCTAATTCTAACTGCAATGTAAAGTGCCAGCTTTGTTGATTGTAAATCTGTGAATGTTTCTCCTCTTGAGATTGGAGGGGTTAAAATAGTCTTTTTTAGATGCTGTAAGGGAACATTTTGAGCAAATAATTTGACTAAATCATCAATCGATAATTGCTTCAAATGGTTAAGGCTTTCTTCGATCGATATTTTGCCATTAACGTAGACAATTAAATTTTTAAATAAGTTGTTACCATTAATCCCGTATTTCCAATCTTGTTGTGATAGCGTGTGTAGATTATGAGAAAGGATTTTTAGATATCTTTTTGCTTTGCCTATTTTTTTGCCTTTATATCCAAGTTTACGAGCGGCATCCTTCAACGCTAAGTCAGCATGAGCTTTTGCATGTGCGTTAACTTCTCTAAACCTTTTTAGATCATCGATTGGTAGAAATTTTAAAACCTCATTGATGGCGTCATCATGTAGGATGGGTAGCGCATTCTTAGTACGTAATGTCAAGCCGGCGATTCTTTTATGAACGGCATCGACTTGCTTTTTCCTACTAAAAATTTTTCGCCAAAGCCAACATAGTTTTGACTGCTTCTGATCATATCCATTTCGAATTGCAGTTGCTTTTGCTTGAAGGAGTTGGAAAGCTTCTGCTTTCTTCATCTGAATGCCCTGTGCAGAAATAGAAGAACACTTTAAATTTTCTTTTAAAGCTTTTTCAATTTTCTCTAATGTCTCGATAGCATTATGACGCTTTTGAGATTTTTTCGTTGTTTCGTAGATAGAAAAAGTCTGAGAATTCAGAGAAACATTAAAGTAATAATTGTGGGACATAAATTAACTTTAGTTGATGAAAGTTAAATTACTCTATTAAAATTCTTTTTAAATTTCAATGATTTAAACGGAGCAAAGCCATCTGTGTTGAATAGGTACCGGCTAAGTTTTTAGTAAAGGGAGAAGATGATAGCTTATAGTAAAAGATGGCTTGATGAAAATTGGATGAAAGAAATCCCTTATCTCTCGAGCAAGAGAAAACAAAGAAGTTTTTAGATACGTAAACGTATTTGGCCAGACTATAACAAACAAAAGGTGAGCCTTTTTTCAAACATGTGAACTCAGGCATGGGTTTAAAAATTGAGATGGACAAGACTGAATCTGTGCTCGACCACTAATGTGTTTGCTTCTGTATAAACCTTGGCTTATTTACAGCTAAGTTGTGTGGGGTAAATCAAAATACAATTGTTAAAGGCATTGTTTCGTTGGCTATTCTCCTACCACATGGTGATGCGCTTGGCCTCCTGCTTTTAAGTGGGAGTCGCAAAGCCAAATGAATGGAATCATCACTAAAAAAATCCAGCCAGAGAGCCAAAACACATCGTTGGTCGCGAGCATATAGGATTGGCTGCTCACGGTATTATCAACGAGTTGTTTGGCATTTTGTGTTTCTAAGTGCAAGTTGTCTGTAATCTGAGAAAATAATTGCCGAGATAGGGGACTATAGGGCGAAATAGACTCTATTAAGTAGCTATGATGATAATCTTCCCTTCTTGACCAAAGCGTTACGAAAAGAGATGTTCCAAATCCGCCCCCTGCAAGAAGGCGAATGAAATTGAAGAGTCCTGAGGCGCTTGCTAATTGCTCATTAGGGACTTGTGAAAGAGATAATGTGACAAGCGGAATGAAGAAACAGGCAAGTCCAATTCCCTGAATAAATCTGGGCAAGGCGATGTGAAAAAAGCTGACCTGAGTGTTGAAATCTCCTAACCAAAAAAATGTAAAGGCAAATACAAGGTAACCCCAAGTCAATACAAGGCGTTGATCGAGGATGTTTACATAGTGTCCAACGACTAGGGAGAGTAAAAGGGGAAAAATGCCAATTGGTGCTACGGCAAGCCCTGCCCAAGTAGCTGTGTACCCATTTTGTGTCTGCAACCATAAAGGAAGCAACACCACACTCCCAAAAAAGACAAAAAAGCCAAGTGCTGTAATGATTGTGCCTATTAGGAAATTTTTATCTTTAAAGAAAGAAAAATTGACGACTGGATAGGGGCTATATAAATTCCATGGAATAAAAAATAAAAATCCAATGAAAGAAATTAAAAAAAGAATTACGATGGAGTTAGATTTAAACCAGTCCTCTTGGTTTCCTTTATCTAAAAAGATCTGCAGGGCTCCCACAGCTATGCAAAGAAGAACAAATCCCATGTAGTCGATAGGTTCTTTAGATGTTTTACTTTGCTTTTCCCAAATTGTCATCCATGTTAAGACTGCAGAAGCAAACCCAAGTGGAATATTAATATAAAAAATCCACCTCCATCCATAGTTATCCGTGATCCAGCCGCCAAGAATGGGGCCTACAATTGGAGCTACAACAACGACCATCGACCAAATGCCTAATGCAATTCCCTTTTTTTCTTTCGGGTATAACTGAAGGAGTAAGCTTTGGGACAAAGGGATTAAGGCTCCCCCAGCTGCACCTTGAAGGACTCGAAAAAAAATCAAAACTGGAAGATTCCAGGCAAGCCCACACAGCCATGAAGTTAATGAAAACAGTGTTGTTGAAGCAACAAACAATCTGACTTCTGAAAAGCGACGCGATAGCAATCCTGTTAAAGGTAGAACAATCGCGTTACTTACTGCAAAGGAAGTGATCACCCACGTGCCCTCTTCAGAGCTTGCTCCTAAATCTCCAGATATGAAAGGAATCGATACATTGGCAATAGATGTATCGAGGATCTGGATAAATGTCCCCATGCTTAGTGCGATTGTAATGATCAATAAAAGTGTTGAAGAAGTTTGTTTATTCGGCAAAGCTTAAATTGTCCCTAACAATTCTTTCGATTGTTTGCTCAATGGCAGCCATTTCAATAGAGTAAATATCAGTTGTGACAAAGGTCTTTTTCGCGTTTCTTTGAGAGAGAAAAGGCCCTGAGCTATCGTAAAGGTTTACTTTAACATAAGCTGAGAGACCGAGAACCAAGGGGAATTTTTTTATATCCTCTGGGTCTAAGAAAATACGAACGGGCACTCTTTGCACGATCTTAATCCAATTACCTGTGGCATTTTGTGGAGGCAAAAGAGAAAAAATACTCCCTGTTCCAGCTACAATCCCTGCAATTTTTCCTTTGTAAATTTTTTGACTACGGTAGATGTCTGTGGTAATTTCTACATCCTGGCCAACCCGTAACCCACCAATTTGAGTTTCTTTAAAATTAGCATCCACCCATAGAGCATTAAGTGGGATAATGCTAAGCATGGGCACGCCGCGGCGCACCCATTCACCAACTTCCACACTTCTTTTCGCAATATATCCGGATTCTGGCGCTAAAATGCGGCATCTTTTCAAGTTAATGTAATTTTCTTTAACCTTTTGCCGTGCAGCTTCAAGGGTAGGGTGTTTGTCTGGCACTGTTGAGCCGAGTTTTAAAATTGCAGCTTGTAATTGATGATAGACTAAGTTCACCGAGCTTTCTGCAACGCGTAAATCAGCTTGTGAATGTTCAAAATCTTCTTTAGAGACGGCTTGTGAATCGACTAATCCAACGCGATTATCGAAATCTCGACGAGCTTTTTGCAAATGGGCATCTTCTAATGCTAAGCTCGCTTGCAATTGTCCGACTTCTTCTACATAAGAACCAACTTGCCTTGCCGCGAGAGCTAGCTGTGCAAGACTTTCTTCAAAAGCGATTTGCCAATCTGTGGGATCCAATTCTACTAACAATTCTCCCGCATTGACAAATTCTGCATCGTTAACATAAAAGCCTTTTACCGTCCCATCAACTTGTGGGCTCAAATTAATAGCAAATCCTCCAACGTAAGCATCATCGGTTGTTTCATACATGCGAACGAAAAACCAATAGTAGGTAAAAGTAATTAAAATGGAGACCAAAAGCAGAAAGGAAAGCTGTAGAATGATGCGTCGTCTTTTTTTGCCATTTCCATTTGAATCGCTAACTGGAGATGTTTCTTTATCTTCCGGAGGCATCTAAATTACCCAAAATATTTATTTTGGAGATTAGAGGGATGAGATTTTTTTTAAAAGATTTTATGAGAGGTTTTTTCGAGATAAGCGCAACGGCATAGCAGACAGAGTCCCAAGAAGATAAAGGGCAAACTCAACAACTGACCCATTTGCAGATAAGATTGATCTACAATGGCTGTTTGCTGTGCTTTCCAGTATTCAATAATGAAACGGGCAGAAAAAATTAAAAAGAAAAACAAGCCGCTGAATAAACCAGCAGGCGTTATTTCTTTTTTCACTTTCCAAATAAAGTAAAGAAGGAAAAAGATGGCTAAGTAAGAAACTGCTTCATAAAGCTGTACGGGATGTCTGGGCACAACAGGTTCTCCATCAGCTGGGTGACCAAAAACAATAGCCCAGGAAACTTGTGTTGGAATTCCGACAATTTCTTGATTGAAAAAATTGCCAATTCTAATAAAGCAACCAACGAGAGCTGTGGGGATCACGATCATGTCAACAAGTTTTATAAAAGGGATGTTTGCTTCTTTTTTTAAAACAAAATAATGGAATAGCAAAAGAGCAAGAATAACACCAATGGCACCGCCATGGCTTGCCAGTCCTCCTTCCCGTGTATTTAAAATAGCGATTAAATTGTTTTTGTATCTTTCCCAATCATAAAAGAGAACATGCCCTAAGCGAGCTCCAATGATTGTTCCTCCAATAATAAACCATGTCAATCGGTCAGCAAGCTTTTGTGAGAGCTTGTAAAAATCTTGATTCTGGTCTTTTGACGAAAGTTGGAGTTGTCTAGCAAAAATAGGAAGTAAGACAAAATAGCCCAGGATGAAGCCAGATACGAAAAACAAACCGTAGATAAAAACAGGTAAATCAATGATAGGAATTCGAAAAGCTACTGGATTTGGATCCCAATAAACCCACGAAAGATGCATGGTTGGTATAACTCTTTATTTTGTAAAGAGAGTTCGGAGTAGAGGGATTTGAACCCCCGACCTACTGCTCCCAAAGCAGCCGCGCTAGCCAAGCTGCGCTATACTCCGAAATCACGTTCAAGGTTATAGCAAATCCTCCTATTTTTGAGAAATAAAAAAAGCCGTTTGTAGAAAAATAGCTTCTAAAACAAAAATAGTTTTAAAATCTATTATAGGTAGCCATTGGGCATGTAGGGACCTTTAACAGCTGCTCGTAAATAACTTGTTTGGGGTAGCTGATAATTATAAAAGATTTACATTTAAGATGGGGGAGTGAAGGCTTGCTACCATTTTGCCTATAATTTCAGTATCAAAATGCCTTATATTGCCGATGATAGTGTGATCTCTTATTCGCTAATGTCCTTAATTCCTTAAAGAAGATGTGAATTTTTTTCAGTAATATCATTGAGTAAGTCTATCCGATCATTCAATATTCTGTTTAATGGCCTTTCATCAAAAAATAAGTTTTCAGCGATACACCGATAATCATCTTCTATTGACAGGATTTCCCCTGCAAATACAGGCACTTTGTGCTTCGCAACCGCTGCCACCTGATCTTGAAAAGAAAAAACGTTACATGGGAATGATCTCACGTATTGAGTAAAAGAGCTGTTTGATAGTCATCTGCAGGTAACCTCTAGCAAGAGGTTGTAACGGAGCCTGCGTTTTATTATGGCCATTAATCCAGACATTTTATGTTCTTCGAAGGTAATCTCACTTTCAACTAAATTTACTAGAACTGCTCCTTTGTGAGAAGTGATATTCAAATTACAGTTCTATAGTTCGTAGGCCGGTTTCCTCCTAATTTTTTATCAACCTAAGTCGAAGAGGATGATCCGTTAAGTAATTATTTATTTATTGTTTAATTTTATAACTTTTTATTATAATGTTTATTCGTATTAATGATAATTATAGGTTAAAAATGACAAACAGTATAAGTAATAAAAGCGAGAACGTAGATCATTCTTTAATGAATGAGGTAACAAAGCCAAAAAAAATTTCCAGAAATCTGGCTTTTCGCTGGGGATGCCAGCAAGCGAGGCAAGAATTCAAAAACTATGCCGAGTCTGTAAAGCTTTCGGCAGCAGAGCTTAAAAAGGATCATTCATTATCATCCATCCTTGGCAATGTTTTCGATATTACCTTTAAAGTTACCGTGATATCTGTAAGAACCCTGCTTCTTGCAACCGCAAAATTTATCCATGGATTAGCACTCACGATTTTTAACCCTTCTTCAGTGCCTGTCAAAAAGAAGGATCCTTCTAATTCTGTCAGCGGCTCAGATGAAGAACAATCGAACAAAGCAATTCAAGGTGAGGAAAATCCAGACGCATCTACTAGTTCTTTAAAAGTGGGAGGATCAAGCTCTCAACGTTCTGACAATGATGATGAGTCTGTCAGCGAGTCAAATGAAGAACAATCGAACACATTAATTCAAGATGGGGGAAAGCTAGACGTATCTACTGGTTCTTTAGAAGTGGAAAGATCAAGTTCTCAAAGCTCTGACATGGATGATGAACCTATCAGCGAATCAGATGAAGAACAATCGAACACAGCAACTCAAGATGAGGGAAATCCAAGTGCATCTACTGATTCTTTAGAAATGAAAGGGTTAAGTTCTCAACGCTCTGACAGTAATAATGAATCTGTTAACGAAGCAGATGGGGAAAATCTAGGCGCATCTCCCGATTCTGTAGAACTGGAATGCTCAGACTTCCAGGCCTACCGACCTGGGGGTGAATTCAGGAACCTTGAACGACAGGAAATAGAGACAAGCCCCCTTTAAGGCAAACTTAGTAAAACGGTACGAGAAAAGTCTCGTGCCGTCCTTCTTATTTTATAAATTAATGTAATTTTTTTGTAATGGCAGAAATAGCTGGTTCTATTACCGTATCCCTTTCATCAAGAAGCTTTTGAATCAGCTTGACACTTGTCATGACTGTCGAGTGGTCTCTTGAAAATAGATCACCTATTTTTGTAAAAGGGTACTTAAGTTGGTTGCGGCACAAATACATTGCAACTTGTCTTGGCTGTGCACATTCTTTTTTTTGAGCCTTTCCTAAAATATCTTCTGTCCTGATTCCATAATGTTCAGCACAAAATTTTATGATCTTCTCAGGTGTAATTTGGGACTGGCTTTCAGCCAAAAGCAAATCGGATAGGTAGTGTTTAGCTAACGGAACGCTCATTTGTTTAAAGGTTAAACTCTTCTCTTCGTTGATATGGGACCGCAAAATCAGAGCCTCCAAAGCCCTTATCATCGCTTTAGGAGAACTTTT
Source organism: Chlamydiales bacterium STE3 (assembly GCA_011125455.1). Taxonomy (NCBI): domain Bacteria; kingdom Pseudomonadati; phylum Chlamydiota; class Chlamydiia; order Chlamydiales; species Chlamydiales bacterium STE3. The sequence goes on from VKHO01000014.1 coordinate 94,458, forward strand.
AAAAACCTCAATTAAGAACTCGGCTACTTTTGGCTGCAAAGGATAATGCAAAGACTCTGCTTTCTTTTTTAAGAGTAAAGGCAAATCAACAGTACTGGCAACCTCAAGCGGCAAAACGATACCCCATTCAAATCTGCTGACTAAACGCGGTTCAATGGAAGAAAGCTCTGAGGGAGCACAATTTGCCGAAAGATAGATTTGTTTTCCAGCCATGTGGAGAGTGTTGAAAGTGTGAAAAAACTCTTCTTGGGTAGCATTCTTTTTGGCAAATAGATGAACATCGTCAATGATAAAAGCATCCAATGTACGGTATGCTTGTCTAAAAAGAGCCATGGCTCCTGCTCGTATTGCAGAAACGACATGCTCAGTAAAGGTTTCAGCTCGAACATACTGGACTTTTAATCCTTGGGATCGCAGGGAATTGGCTAAAGCCATGAGCAAATGTGTTTTTCCACTTCCAGGTTTTCCGTAAAGATAGACTGGATTAAATGATGCCGGAGACTCTTTAAATAGCTTGTAGGGGAGTAAATTGTTTTCTGTGACAATGAAGTTATCAAATGTTGAGAGGGGATCAGGGTCATTAAAGGTAATAGAAAGTTCTTCTTTAACAGCATTATTTTTAGGCTTAACAGCACGATCTTTTTTTCTATCAGAAGGTGCTGTGCCTATCTTTAGATGAACTTTGATACGTTTATTATTATTATTAAAAAAGGAAGCGATAACTTTTGGTCGAATATGCTCTTCAAACCATAAAGCTTGGAATGTATCTTTTGCCTCTAAATAAAGGTTGCAAGCATCATAGCGCAATATTTTTAAGGAGCGAAGCCATTTACGAATAGTTTCAACTCCAAAATCATTTTCTAAGCGCTTAAGAAATTCTTCCCAAGCTTTCATTGTCTACCGCTTTCCTCCCTTTACCTCTGCTTTAGCTGGGCTAACAATGATTTCATTTTTCTTCATTTGAACAGAAGTCCACCATTGCTGCAAAATGCCCAGAAGCATTGAAGAAAGCCAGTATATATTCAATCCTGATGGAAAATTATAGAACATTAGTGTGAAGACAACAGTCATCACATTTCCCATTGCCCTTTGCTGCCTCTGCTGCTCGGTCATTTCATTTGCATTTATTGCTGGCGCCATTAAGCGTTGCTGTAAGAACATGACTCCACCAAGGAGAAACGGAAGCAGGTGAAATTCATTTCCAATAAAAAATAGAGGGTATTTCCAGCTAAACAACACATCGGGAGCCGATAAGTCATCTATCCATCCAGGAATAAAGCTCGCCCCTCGAAGCTCAAATGTCGACTTAAGCAAGTCGAACATCCCTATTAGAAAAGGCATTTGAATTAGGAGCGGAAGGCATCCTGAAAGAGGATTAATACTTTTCTCTCTGTAAAGGTTTACAATTTCGATTTGTGCTTTTTTAGGGTCTTTTTTGTATTTTTCTTGAATCGCTTTAATTTCAGGAGCAACCTTTTGCATTTGAATTGTCGATTTCATCGACCAAGAATTAAGGGGATAAAGCATGAGTCTAAGGGCTACGGTTAGCAAGATAATGGAAAAAGCCCACGATCCAGTTAGCTTATAGAAGCCCTTCATCAAGAAAAATAAGAACTTAGCAAACGGTTCCGAAATGAAAGAGAACCAGCCGTGGAAAGTTTGGCAAGCAATATAATCTGGGTTGTAGCCTGTCTCTGAATTAGAGTAAGTTTTGTCCACTTCTTTAAGTACAGATTCTGAGAAAGGACCTGCGAAGATCCGAAATTGCATTGTTCCGCCATTATTCTTTAACGGAAGGAGCATCATATACCCTGGCATTTTGGCTGGATCGTAAAGTTGATACTCTTGATCAATTTCTACTAGCCTAGAAGGAACAACCGTTCCAGGAACGAATTGAGCACGATAGCCACTCCCAACTTCAGTAAGAGCATCCAAAATAATTCCAAAAAACCCATTAGAATTGCAAAGCCAGTCAGGGGTAGCAGAAGTTACTGTAATAGCTTCTTTAGGCAGGTCAACGGTTTCAACATCTGCTCGGCCATTGCGAGTGATGCGGTACTTTAGTGCAGGAGCTGGGCTTCCTGAGATCCATTCGACTTCAGGTATTCCAGAAGTAATCCACAGGCCTCTACTATCTCCTTCTACCTTCACACTCAGATCGATGGTGTAAGGGCCTCCTTTATCTTCTTCAGAAATAGTAAAAATCTTAGTAATTTTGCGGTGGCTGCCTTGGGTTTCAAAAACAATGCGATTTTTTTCAAAACTTTTAACCTCATAGACTAGCTCTGCAACCTCTGGGAATTCTGAAACTACGTTCATCGCATAGTATCTGGGAGGAACGCGCACAGACTTATATCTAGAATCTTGAATAAGATCTCTGCGAATAAGGGGGTAGTAGCCGCCTAGTTTCCCAGCGCCATGAGCTTCGAAAGGCCCCTCCGCTTTTTTGCCTGGTGTAAAGTAGCCATAAGAGGGAAAATGCGCATTTTGAGGATGATTTTCGACCATGTCTCGGTCGAATTCAATTTCTTTTACAACGCTCAGTTTGTCATTCTCGCTCCCAAATGGAAGATTAATTTCCTTTAATGCTCCACCATAATTGGAAAATACGAGCTGTTGGAATTTATTCTCTAAAACATAAAATCTTTCTTCTGGTTTTTCAGCAGAGGAGCCAATGTATTTACCAAGAGGCGAGAGACTTTTCACATCAAGGTTTTTAATCTCATCAAGGAATAAAAGGCGCTTTTCCTCGGTATTGTATAATCCAACAGGGAGCCATTCATTTTTAACTTTTAGTAACGCTAGGGTTTGTATTGGAGGCAGCGAAGGATTTTGTGAGCTCTTCTCTTCTATTTCTTCCTTCAACTTTGTCGCTGTTTCTTGTAAAATGGAAAATTGCCCCTCAGCGTAACTAGCGAGTAGGACTTTTTCAGGATCAAAAGATAATAGCTGAAGAGTATAATCGCCAAAATCGCTGAGTTCACCGACCCTTAATGCTACTTTGTCGTCAGATGTAAAAACTACTAATGACTGAGGGAAGGTTTCTTTGATAAGAGTATATTTTTCGGCCTTACCACTTACTTTAATATAAACTTCAGAAGGAAAATCGTTCAATTCACCAATTGCCAAAACATTATGATCACTTAGAAAACCTTTCGCAATGAATTTAGAAAATTCTTCATCACTAAAAATTTTAATGACTGGCAGATCTTTAAGAGAAGCTGTTTGTGATTGTATTTCATCATTTAATTGTTTAAGCTTCGTTTCTTTTTTTGCAATTTGTTGGCGATTCCATACCCTTAATTCTTCTTCATGCTGATGTTGAAAGTAGAAGTTAACTAAAAAAAGTGCGCAGCTCATCGTGATAACAAAGAGCAGGGTTCGTTTATCCATGATTCTCCTAAATACCGAAAATAAAAGAGTTAATTTAACAGATAGATATTATCTAAACAAGGGTTATGACTGGTGCTTAAGTGCTTCCTAAGTCTTTAGCAAAAAGGGGAGGTTTGCTTAAATCATGATTATCCCTTAATTTCTTGCCCAGGCTAAGTTTAAAAAAGGAGCATACGGTTAAGTGATCGGCTAACAGCAAAGATGCGATCAACTTGCCCTCATTGTTAGACTACCAAAAATTCGGAAATATCGATCCATTTGGGAATGGGCGAATTTTTTTAAATTTTTTTTTGCCCTGTTCAGCATAAGCTTGTTGTGAACAAACCTCTAGATACGTTATAGATAGACAATATGAAATTTTTTTTAATATGTCTTCCGTCGGTTTGCATTTTCACAGGTGCTCTTGCGCTTGAAGAGGCGAAATTTGAAAGCATTAGCGCTCAGCAAGACACGCAAAGCCTCTCTGATAAAGATCTAGGTACTTCCCAAAAAAACCTTGCTTTAGATTTGTACAAAGACCAGGAGACGATAGAAGCAATTAAAGTGTTTTTGAAAGCATTAGAAAATGCCCAGTTGCTTGAACCTGTTACAATGGGACATGATGAGAAGGTTTTTTATGATGGCGCTCTAGGGATCTATCTCAACCCAAGAAACTCTCCATATGAATCAGCGACAATTATCAAAAAAAGGTATGGGATTAATTTTTTTTCTCATCCCGCTTACTATCATCTTGGTTATTTAGTTGCTATTGCCTATGCTAATTTAAGTCAATTTGACCGTTTTTTTAATTTGTTCTATGCTTCTTACCGACGGTTGCCAGAACATTATTTGGCTTATAAGGCAAAAGCGATCCTTCATAATAAGCTTTATGATTTCGCTAAAAAACTAGAAGAAAAAGAGAAAGAAAGGCAGCTAATTGTCGAAAATTTGCAAATGGCAAAAAAACTTTATCCTAAGGATTTTAGTTTATATAAAATGGAAATTCTCTTTAGCGAAAACCAGGCAAAAAATGATGTTGTAGAGAGAAATGTTAAAGAGCTCTTGCTCAATCATTACATCATTCCTAGAAATGAGCTTCCTTTCTACATTGATGAACTTCTTGCTCATGGACATTTTGATCTTGCAAAGGAGCTCATCAAAAATGCCAAAGAATGGTATCCTTTTGGTCGAGGCCTTGATTCAGCTGAAGAATTTATTAATCACAAGCAATCTTTGAAGGAGTAGACTATAGATGGAAACGCGTTTTCTTGGAGATTACCAGGTAATCAAGCAAATTGGCCAAGGATCGCTTGGATCTGTTTTTTTAGCTGAGCATCGCTTTATGAAAAGACAGTATGTGATTAAGCTTTTGCCTGAAGAGATCACATCCGATCGAAACTTTATTCAACGTTTCGAAGAAGAGGTAGCTGTTTTATCAACACTTGATCATGCCAATATCGTTAAAATTCACAATATTTCCTTTTCCCAAGGACATTATTTCCTTGTCACTGATTGCGTTGTCGATGATTTTGCTGAAACGACAAACTTAGCTCAGTTTCTTGCTGCAGAGGGGCGTAAAATTGATGAAGATCTTATTTTCAAAATTCTTTTTCAGGTAGCGGATGCTCTAGACTATGCTCACAGAAAGAAAGTAGCTCAAAAAGCCATTTTGCACCGCGGTCTCAAACTCAACAACATTTTAATTGGTGCAGGCAAAGAAAACCCGCAACTCTATCTTAGCGATTTTGGGCTAACAAAAATTGTAGGGGCAGGGGCCGTTTTAACAAGGACCCTTAAGACAGTAGGAGAGTCGGTTGGGCTTTCGGGTATCATTTTCCAAAAGACAGGCCTAGATCGTTATCCCAATCCCCCGCAAGACATCCAAAAGCTCACACCGTTGCAAATTTCTTTCATCCAAAATTATGCATTCATGGCACCTGAACAAAAACGTTTCGATTTAGCCTCTACGATCGATATAACAACCGATACATATGCATTTGGTGTTTTAGCCTATTACTTATTAACCGGAGAATTCCCAGAGGGCATTTTTGCTCTTCCGTCGGAGCTTGTTCATAATTTGAAATGGGATTGGGACGGCCTTATCAAAAGTTGCTTAAACGCAAATCCGAAAAAAAGAGCGGAATTTTTAATGCCTCTGCTGAGTTCTATTAAAAGTGAAAAAGCAAATATCCCCGTAGTTGAAGCTATCTTAAAAGAGAGCATTCATGAAGAAAGATTGCGTCCAATTATTCATGTTCCGAAAATCGAGCGTCCTGTTCCCGATCTAGATCCTGCAGCCGCTCTGATAGTAGATACAACAGTCAAACAGTATGTTCCAGAGCTACAAGAAGACAAAAATATTCAACCTATGATGACGGAGATGTCGGTGATTATGGGGGGAGCCTTTTTTAGGGGAAGTACTGTTGGAAATCGCGACGAGATGCCAAGGCACCAAATTACTTTGTCTAGCTTTGCAATTGACATACATCCAGTTTCGAATGAGCAATTTGTTCGCTTCCTTGAGGCTATGGGGGGTGAAAAAGATAATAACCATCATGATATCATCAGAATGAGAGATTCGCGAATTAAGCGCACTGGTGGAAAGCTAAGTATTGAATCGGGTTATGCTAAGCATCCCGTTGTAGGCGTCACTTGGTATGGAGCAATTGCTTATGCTAAATGGGTGGGAAAGCGTTTGCCAACAGAGGCTGAATGGGAGATTGCTTCAAGGGGTGGGAATGAAAATGCTCTCTTCCCTACAGGCAATGAAATTGAAAAGTCGCAAGGGAATTTTTTTAGTTCAGATACAACTGCTGTCATGAGCTATGCCCCTAATGATTATGGTCTATATGACATGGCTGGCAATGTTTATGAGTGGTGTCAAGATTGGTATGGTTACAACTATTACGAGATTTCTTTACAAGAGCCAGAAAATCCTAAAGGCCCCCATCAAGGAGTCTATCGTGTGTTAAAAGGAGGATGTTGGAAAAGTCTAAAAGAAGATCTAAGATGCTCCAAGCGTCACCGCAATAATCCAGGGACTGTCAATGGCACCTATGGTTTTAGATGTGCTGCTGATGTGGCTTAAGTTAACTGATGAGTAATCCGATGATGAAGGTTCTTTTTGTCTGCTTAGGCAATATTTGTCGTTCACCAGCAGCTGAGGGTATGCTTAGACATTTAGCAGACATGGATGGTTCTAAAATACATGTAGAAAGTTGTGGGCTTGGAGATTGGCATCTAGGCAGTCTTCCGGACATGCGCATTCGCTCTGCCGCCAAGGCTCGAGGAGTGGTCCTTTCGAGTCGAGCAAAAATATTTAAGAAAGAATACCTTGATAATTTTGATTATATTCTTGCTGCCGATCACGAAGTGCTAGAACATTTGCACCGTTTTGCTGCAGATCCTCAGCACAAAGCCAAAATTCATTTGATGACCGCATTTGGAAATGCTTATCAAGGGCTCGCCATTCCTGATCCTTTTTATGGAGGGGATATAGCCTTTGAGTACACTCTTGATATTTTAGAAGATGCATGTCTCGGTTTAATTGAAGAGATTAAAAAAGCTCAAAAGTAATTTACAAAAGCACTATGTTTGCCTATAATTACTTTACTTGCCAAAAGCTCCAGTAAGCCAAAAAAGGATGTCAAAAAAATGAAATTATTGCTTTCAAAACCAAGAGGATTCTGCGCTGGCGTGGAAAGGGCGATTGAAACCGTTGAGAAAGCTCTTGAAATTTGGGGGGCACCTATCTATGTCAAGCATGAAATTGTTCATAATCGATACGTAGTTGATGACTTAAGAGAAAAAGGGGCTATTTTCATTGAAAATTTGGAAGATGTTCCTGTTGGATCGCGGCTCATTTACTCGGCTCACGGAGTTTCTCCGGCGGTAAGAGATCAGGCAAAAGAGCGTCAGCTTATAGAAATTGACGCTACCTGCGGTCTTGTGACGCGCGTGCACTCTGCTGTAAAGCGCTTTGCAGCGCAAGGATACAAAATTATTCTCATCGGGCATCGCAATCACGTTGAGATTATTGGAACTGCAGGGGAAGCTCCCAATGTGACTACGATTGTAGAATCAGTTGAAGATGTAGAAAATCTTCAATACAACGATAAAGAGAAGCTATTTTATATTACTCAGACGACGCTTAGTCTAGATGATGTTAAAGACATTACAGAGGCGCTTAAGAAAAAATATACCCATATTGAAACACTTCCAAGTTCTTCTATTTGCTATGCAACAACGAATAGACAGTTAGCTCTTGGCGAAATAACAGACGTGACCGACTTAGTGTTAGTTGTGGGGGATCCCACAAGTTCCAATTCTAATCGCTTGAGAGAATTAGCTTCTAAAAGAGGAATCCCTTCTTACCTTATTAATGATGAAAAAGAAATTGAAGCTTCTTGGTTGAAGGAAGCAAAGGTTATCGGCTTAACTGCAGGTGCATCGACACCAGAAGCTATTGTTCAAAGATGTATTAAGAAATTGATGGATTTGGGAGTAACCACTGTTGAAGACGTCGTATATACTATTGAGGATGTCGTTTTCCAGCTTCCAAAGCCTGTTTTGAATGCTACCTTTGTAGGGCGATAAAAAGGGAAGCCACGCTCCCCTTCGTTTTAGAATGCGTTTGCTGTTAAAGCAATTTCTACCATCGATTCAATTAGTTCAAGGCGATAGGCATCTTCATCAAAATAAGAATCATCTGTTTCAGTGTAATTACTTCGTGTAGAAATACTACCGCTTGAAAACATAAACTCATCGTAAAGATCGAGGGTGAGCGTTGGAGCTCGATTAAAGCGCTCGAAAAAGTTCTTTTGCGGCTGAGTCTCTTTTTTATCTCCGTGAAAAGAAAGAACAGAACGTACAACTGACTTAACCTTTTTTAAAAAACCTTTTGAAGGGTGCGCGTCGGGTTCAAGGCTGCTGTTTTCAGTCTCTTGTTCTCGCTGAAATTTGATCTGATCCTTTTGATAGTAGGTCAAAAGACAAGAGAACGCTCGAACCTGGGAATTTTCCTTCTCTATGCTATGATACTTCGGGTGATTGATATTATTGCTCACTTTGTTGATCGCTACCATTTTTCCTCATTCATTAAGTTTGGATTATGTACGTAGCTCACTCTCACACAACATTGTTAAAGTTATGTAAAGAAATAATGATTTTTTTAAAGGCAATTTTCTCATCAAAAGGGTTGGCAAATGAATACAAAATAGCACATGGCCTAGCTTGAGGTCACATTTTGACCAAATAATATTGCAAAAGGATAAAAAAAGAGAAGAAAACAGCGGTATGATTTTATTAACACTCTAATCAAAATATGCTACACTTCCTTCTGAAAAGACCTAATATTCGGTATTAAATTTAGTGAAAAAGTTTTCGAGAACCCCCAAAAATTATGATGGAAATAAACCTACTTCGCACCGTATTAGTGATGTGCTGCCTCATGTTTTAGAGAGAATCACTGAACATTTTAACGATCGACCTGATCTAGTCTTGGCCTCTTGGCCAGAAATTATTGGGCCCCAACTAGCCTCAATGACTAAAGCTATCTCATTTGAAAATGGGGTGCTGATGGTTATGGTGAAAAATTCGACTCTTTATAGCTTGTTAAACCAAAATGACAAGCCAAAAATTCTAAATATTTTACGAAAAAAATTTCCCAAAATTGTGATCAAAACAATCTTGTTTCGCATAGGGTAAATAAGGTATACTAATACGGTAAGTTTTTGATGAAGGACTTTTATGCTAAATACGACAACATGTGAAACTAACGAGGACATTAATGTGGTTAAGGAATACAACGCTAGTTCCATTACCGTTTTAGAAGGCCTTCAGGCTGTAAGAGAGCGCCCAGGGATGTACGTGGGTGACACTGGTATAAACGGATTGCACCAGTTGGTCTATGAAGTTGTCGACAATTGTATCGATGAAGCTATGGCTGGTTATTGCACAGCGATTTGGGTTACTTTACATAAAGATAAGTCATGCACCATCGAAGATAATGGCCGCGGTATTCCCGTCGAAAAGCACGAAAAAGAATCGATCAAGCAACAGCGCGATGTTACCGCTCTTGAAGTTGTTATGACTATCCTGCATGCTGGAGGTAAATTTGACAAAAACACTTATAAGGTCTCTGGGGGACTCCATGGTGTAGGCGTTTCTTGCGTCAACGCTTTATCAAAAAAAATGATCGTTCAGGTTTCCAAAGAGGGAAAAACTTATGAAATCGAATTTTCTCAAGGAAAAGTCGTCTCTCCCACTCGTCAAACTGGGGTAACTGAAAAGCGTGGAACGAAATTGACCTTTTGGCCAGATGAAACCGTCATGAATGTAACCGATTTCGATTATGACATCCTCGCTAAGCGCCTTAGAGAATTAGCTTTTCTTAACAAGGGCATCAATATCTATTTCCATGACGAACGGAGTGAAGAAAAAGATGATGTCAACTTTTGTTATGAAGGGGGGCTTATTTCTTTTGTGAACTATTTAAATGAGCATAAGGCCGCTATTTTTCCTGTCCCCATTTACTTTCATGGAACAAGACAAGGTGATGATGGCCCGATTGAGTTTGAAGGTGCGATGCAATGGAATGAAACTTATACGGAAACAATCTATTCTTACGTTAATAACATCGCAACCCGCCATGGTGGATCTCACCTAACAGGCTTTTCTACCGCTTTGACGCGAGTCCTTAACCAATACATTAAAAGCAATAACCTCCTAAAGAATGATAAAATCTCCATTACTGGCGAGGACATGAGAGAAGGTTTAACAGCCGTTATTTCTGTTAAAGTGGCTAATCCGCAGTTTGAAGGACAAACGAAACAGCGACTGGGTAACAGTGATGCAGGTTCTGTTGTCCAACAGATCGTCGGTGAGGAGTTGGCTACTTATTTATCTGAAAATCCTCAGATTGCTAAAAGTATTGCCGATAAAGCAATTATCGCAGCTCAAGCAAGAGAAGCGGCAAGAAAAGCAAGGGAACTAACACTGCGCAAATCTGCTTTGGATAGTTCTAGATTGCCAGGTAAACTCACAGATTGCCAAGAAAGAAATCCTGCTTTTTGCGAAATCTATCTTGTGGAAGGGGATTCCGCTGGTGGCTCTGCTAAAATGGGTCGCGATCGCCGCTTTCAAGCGATTCTACCTATTAAAGGTAAAATTCTTAACGTGGAAAAAGCGCGTTTAGAAAAGGTTTTGCAGAACACCGAAGTGGGAACAATGATTTCTGCACTCGGTTGTGGAGTGGGTAAAGATGGATTTAATCTTGAAAAGTTACGCTACCATAAAATCATTATTATGACTGATGCTGACGTCGATGGCTCACACATTCGAACTCTACTGTTGACTTTTTTCTATAGGCATATGCACCAACTCGTAGAAAATAATTTTATTTATATTGCTCAGCCACCCTTATACCGTGTGACGCGAAAAAAAGTTAGCAAGTACATTCACTCTGAAAGAGAAATGGAAGAGTATCTATTGCAGCTGGGATTAAGTGATATTTCTGCCAAATTGATTAAAACTGAGACCATTTTGTCAAAAGAGCAAATCAAAGAACTTATTGAGCTGATTCATGAGGTCGAGACGTTTATTGGTCGCATCGAGAGAAAAGGAATTCTTTATCGCGAATTCATTGCCGCCAAAAATGAACTGGGGCAACTGCCACGTTTTCAAATCCAATTACAGAATGGCCCCCAGTTTGTTTATTCAGAAACAGAGTTTGAAGCTTTGCGCAAGGATGACGAGGAAATGCAGCGCAAAAAATTTGAAGAAAGACTTGCTGCTATTCCTGAGGGTGAAGTAACTCCTGAAATGCTTGTGTTTAAGCCAAGCCGAGTTCATTTTGTGGAACTTTATGAAGAGGAAACTTTCTCTGAACTTGGCAACCGGTTAAATACTTATGGATTTATCATCAACGACTACCTTATTGCAAATGGCCATCTTCTTGATATCTTCAATGAACAAGGTGTGTCAACTTCTTGCTACACCTTGAAAGAGATGATTGAATACCTTCGCGAAAATGGTCGTAAAGGCCTAGAGATTCAACGCTATAAGGGGCTTGGCGAAATGAATGCTGATCAATTGTGGGAAACGACAATGGATCCAGATAAACGCACCTTGATTCGTGTGACTTTGCCTGACGCAATAGCTGCAGATCATATGTTTACGATGCTAATGGGTGAAGATGTACCCCCTCGGCGTGCCTTTATTGAACAACACGCTCTTTCTGTTAAAAATCTTGATATTTAATATAGGTTAAGCCATGTCCTATACCGAAAATGAAGTTATTCTTCCGAGAAATGTCGAAGATGAGATGAAGGATAGCTATTTACGCTATTCTATGTCAGTAATTGTCTCTCGTGCTCTACCAGATGCTCGCGATGGGCTTAAACCCTCACAACGCCGCATCCTTTACGCGATGCGTCAGCTTAATCTGACTCCTGGTGCCAAACACCGTAAATGTGCCAAAATTTGTGGAGATACCTCTGGAGACTACCATCCCCACGGTGAGATGGTCATTTATCCAACCTTAGTCAGGATGGCTCAGAATTGGGCTATGCGCTATTCCTTGGTCGATGGGCAGGGAAACTTTGGGTCTATTGATGGAGATCCTCCAGCTGCAATGCGTTACACTGAAGCTAGGTTGACCCATTCTGCTATCGATCTAATGGAAGATTTAGAAAAAGATACAGTTGATCTGGTTCCTAATTATGATGAAACAAAACGAGAGCCTACAGTTTTTCCTGCTAAATTCCCTAATTTGCTGTGCAATGGTACAACTGGTATTGCCGTGGGAATGGCAACGAACATTCCGCCTCACAATTTAAATGAGCTTATCAAAGCCACACTCATCTTGGTAGACCAGCCACAAGCTTCCATTGAAGAATTGATGCATGTGATGCCAGGCCCTGATTTTCCAACTGGAGGGACCATTTGTGGTTATCGGGGAATTAAAGAAGCTTACCACACGGGTCGAGGAAAGATCTTTTTAAGAGGGCTTATTCGTATTGAAGAAATGGAGAATAATCCAGATCGCCAACGCCTTGTCATCGATGAAATTCCCTACAACGTCAATAAATCTCGCTTAATTGAACAGATTGCGGATTTAATCAATTCCAAAACGATTATGGGCATCTCTGATTTGCGCGATGAATCGGATAAGGATGGGATGAGAATCGTTTTAGAGCTAAAACGAGGTGAAATTCCAGACGTTACGATCAACCAGCTCTACAAATTCAGTGACATGCAAGTCACTTTTGGCTGCATTATGCTAGCTCTAGACAAAGGCTTGCCTCGTGTCATGAATATTAAGCAGATGATTTCTGCTTGGATTGAACACCGTATCGAAGTCATTCGACGTCGCACTCGTTTTGAATTAAACAAGGCAGAGGCTCGTGCCCATATTTTAGAAGGTTATTTAAAAGCGATTGATCACTTAGATGAGATCGTAAAGCTCATTAGAGCAAGTGAGCATCGCGAAGCTGCTAAAGCAGAATTAATTAGCCGCTTTGAATTTTCCGACCGCCAAGCACATGCGGTATTAGACTTAAGGCTTTATCAGTTGACAGGGCTTGAACGAGGAAAAATTAATGATGAGTATCAAGAGCTGCAGAAGAAAATTAATCATCTCCGTGCTATTTTAGCTAGCGAGTTAATGGTACGCGGCATCATTAAAGAGGAACTTGAAGAGCTTTTAAAGCACCACCGTTCGCAAAGAAAAACGAGGATTGAGGCAGCAGAAAGTGAAATGAATATGGAAGACTTGATTCCTAACGAACAAGTTATCATTACCATTTCAGAAGATGACTATATTAAACGAATGCCTGTAGCAGCATTTCGTGAGCAGAAGAGGGGTGGTCAAGGAATTGCTGGCATGTCGCTCAAAAGAGACGATGATGCTATTAAGGGCCTCTATGTAGCTTCAACACACGATCATTTGATGATTTTTACCAATCTAGGTCGCTGCTATTGGTTAAAGGTATGGCAAATTCCGGAAACAGGTAGAAAATCGAAAGGTAAGCCCCTTATCAATTTATTAGAAGATCTAAAGCCAAATGAGAAAATTGCGACCTTCCTAAAAGTTTCTAGCTTTGAGGAAATTGCGTTTATTCTTATGGCAACCCGCAAGGGCGTTGTAAAAAAATCGCATCTCTCCGATTTTAGCAACCCCCGTCGAAAAGGAATTTGGGCATTAGATCTAGATGAAAATGATGAGGTTGTTGCCGTGCGGCTAGCAAAACCAGAGCAGCAAGTCATGCTTTTCACTTATTACGGCATGGCAGTGCGCTTTGATGAAAATGACGCTCGATCGATGGGTAGAATGGCAAGAGGAGTCAGGGGTGTCAAACTAAAGAATGCAGAAGATTATATCGTAGGATGTGAAGTAGTAAATGGTGATGAAAGCATCCTTGTTGTTTGTGAAAATGGTTTTGGCAAACGCTCTATGGTTGAAGACTTCCGTCACTCACATAGAGGAGGAGTTGGCGTCCGTTCAATTATCACAAGTGAACGCAATGGAAATGTCATTGGTGCACTATCTGTTACAGATCAAGATGGCATGGTCATGATGTCTTCCAAAGGGCAGACAGTACGGATTAGCATGCAGGGGCTTCGCGTAATGGGGCGGGCGACTCAAGGGGTCAAACTTGTTAACCTTAAAGAAGGCGACTTTTTGATTGCTGTTCAAAAGGTTGAAGGTGGAGGGGAAGATGTTCCTTTAGAAGATTTGCCACCGATGGAAATAGCTGACAATCTTGAGAGTGATCGTACTGAATTTAAAGTTGAAATAGATGAAAAAAATGAAGTAAAAGATTTAATAGATAATGAATCAGAAGATTAAGCTTCCTTTATTTGTCTCTTTCGAAGGGGGAGAGGGAGCGGGTAAAACTTCCTTAATCAATGCTCTTTCGACATATCTCTACGAGCATGGCTTAAGCCCTGTGGTAACTCGCGAGCCGGGAGGAACGAGATTAAGCGAGGAAATTCGACACATGTTGTTGCATCCAGCTTACGATCGTCCACTTTCTGATAAGGCAGAACTTTTTTTATTTCTTGCTGCACGTGCTCAGCATGTGCAGGAAGTCATTCTTCCCTCTCTTAAAGAAGATAAGATTGTTTTGTGTGACCGCTTTCACGATTCTACTGTGGCTTACCAAGGGTTTGCTCAAAAACTTGGAGAAGAAGAAGTGACCGCACTCACCTTATTTGCGGCCGATGATCTTAAGCCGGACTTAACAATCTATTTGGATATTGATCCAGGCACTGGCTTAACAAGAGCCAAATCTGTCGTTAAAGATTTCGAAGGGCAAGTAGACAGAATTGAAGCAAAAAAACTAGAATTTCACGAAAAAGTACGCCAAGCTTTTTTACGTATTGCTGAAAAAGAGCCACAGAGGTTTAAGATTATTAGCGGCCAGCTTTCCAAGGATGAAGTGTTTGAACAAGCTGTAATGTTTCTAGAGAATGTTCGATAGTACCGACAATACATGTGGCAATAACCGCATCAAATCTTATCTCAAATTGTTAGTTACAACTAACCGTGTGCCGAACTCGCTTCTGTTTGTCGGATCCAAAAGCACATCAAAAGAACTCTTTGCTGAGGAGTTGGCTAGCCTTTTGGTTGGAGGGGCTATTGCTTCTCATCCTGATGTCTATTGCTATAAGCCAGAAGGTAAAATCGGCATGCACGGAGTGGAAGGCATTCGCCAATTAAAAGAAGAAGCCTATCTTCCTCCTTATAAATCTGCCAAAAAAGTTTTTTTAATTTATGATGCAGAGAGAATGCTTCCTTATAGCGCGAATGCTGTATTAAAAATTTTTGAAGAGCCGCCAGCTTATAATATCATTATTTTAATTTCTAGTTTTCCCGAAAAGATCCTTCCCACTATTCTTTCACGTTGTCATATCGTGCGTTTCCAAGGATCAGCTTCTTGCCAAATCAAAGTAAACCCAACCGTACTCTTTTTGCTGGATCAACGCAAGAATCTCAGCTATCCACAATTGCTAAAAGCAGTAAAGCTGCTTGTTAAAGAGATCGAAGATCTATCAAATTCACAGGGAGAAATTCCTAAAGATCTTAGCCCCTTTCAATTGCAGCTTATGGAAAAGCAAAACGAAGGCGCATCGGCAATTCGTGTGCTTACTGCAGCGGAGGCGGTATTTGAGCAAGTTATGGGTTGGTTTCGCGATATGGCACTTTTACAGTGTAATGGTCTACCTGAACATCTTTACCATATTGGATATGAGCAGCTGCTTATACAGGCAGGACAGCGAGGAGAATTTGAAGAACTAGAAAAAATTCAGCAAGTTGTGCTGGAAGCGAAACTTGCTCTGGAAAGATCTGCTCCCTTACAGTACGTCTTAGAACACCTTTTTCTAAGTATCTAACCAATTAAATTATTTTTGTCACACATTAGCCTTCTTATTTATACACATAACTCAACAAAAACACATCACAAACTTATGACATTAGAAAGCGGTAATTTTTTATTTCAGCTCGATCCTAGCTATGCAACAAATCAATCTGGGAAAGCTCTCGGGTCCTTACGCGTTGCTCACTCACCACGTATCATTAGAAATATCAATGAGAAAACGGATATAAGCGCTATTAAAGTTCAAAATATTCATAAGAGAAGAGTAGAGGCTTCTTCAGATACCCAAAATGAAGAAGGAGAAAAGCTTAAAAAAAAGTTTGAATTTTTTTTGCAGGGATATAAGGCAAAAAAAATAAAAAAACAATTTTTTTATGAAAGCAATCCAGAAGTAAAGGCGTGCCATCTTCACAAACTGATGAAGCTTGCAGCAGCTACGCAAATAGAATGGGTTGAATATCTCGATTTCCTTTATTCCAACGATCGATTGATTTATTTTGGTTTGCTAAAGCATGCTCTTTTTACAAATAATAGAGATCTAATAGATCTTTTTACCTGTAGAGTATCTTTGGATGACTTGAGCAAATATTTTAAAAAAAAGGGCGATATCTATCTGATTTTAAAGGATGAAATTCATGTAGTAGAAAAATCTTTTCTCAATTTTATTCCTTGCTTCGAGAATTTATTCCAATCTTCCTCTAATCATCAAATTAACTTAAATCAAATTTCTTCAAAAATCTTTTATTGTTTATTAGATCTCATTATTTTTAATAAACCTTTTATAATTGATGAGCAAAATTATGATGAAGCAGTCACAATCGCCTATGAATTGTCCGTTCCTGTGCTTAAAGAAGCATGTAATAGGTGGATAAATGAAAATTTTGCTTCATTAAAACCGTGGCTTCTATTTTTAATTTCTCAACGTTATCAAATGAGTAGCTTATGCGAAAAAGCTTTAGAAAAAATGTTTTCTATTAAGCAAAAACAAAAAATTGCAAAAGAGAGCACAACTAAAAACAAAAAAATTTTTTACGACTTTATTTTTTTTTACTTCAAAAATTGTGACTTAAAGATAACTGAAAAGTTTGCTATTGAATCGAACTTTGAGAAATTTATTTTGCGGCTTTCCGATGTTAAGCTTGTCATTGATGAAGAAGAACTCTCTGCAAACAAGTTATTCCTTAGTTGGGTATCAGATTTCTTTAGTAGAATGTTTTCTACGGGTATGAAAGAGGCTGACAGCCATAAAATATTTCTAGATTTGCCTCACTCTGAATTGTTCATATCCTTTTATAATTATCTTTTAAAAGACTTGCCTTTAGTTATCGACGGAGAGAATATCCTATCTTTCCTAGAGCTAGGCAGGTACTTAGGATCAAAGCTACTCCTTCAGATTTGTGAAGACTGGCTGGAAGGAAATATTCCGTTGCTAGACCAACCTGAACTTTTCCAATTAGCTCATGAATATGGTTTATTAAAGTTGCAATTACAACTCGTTCTGAAATTTTTCCCAAACCAAAATTTTCCTACCTTGCAAATTCTTTTTAAGAAATTTAATTTTTTATCATTAATTCTTCAAGAAAATGATGTCTTAAAATTAATTACGTACTACGAAAATATTCATCATGAATTCCGAGAAAAAAAAGAATCTTTTGCTGAAATAAATTGGTTACAGTTTTTACTGAGAGGAAATCCTAAAAATTTTTCTAGGCTTTTTGTTTATTACTTGGATAAGAGAGATAGACATCAGACAAAGCTATTTCTAAAGCTCCTAGAGCCTGAGGAAATCCTTGATTTGTTAGTTGACAAAGGGAATATGAGTATTCAGCTTAAGGACCAAAATTGCTTCTTTCATACTTCTCTTTTAAATGATCTGTTTCCCGACTACATTCCTAGGTTTAATTCGCACGATCTAAACACAATGCCGATTAGCCGGGATGATCTTGTATTGCTCATGAAGCTGAGATTAGATAGAGAGGAAATTACAGCTAGCAACCTAATTAAAGTCTTAGGAATACTAAACAAAATGGCTTTGCCAATTACGAATAAAAAGGTGATTAGGTGGATGGATTCTTATAAAATCGATGAGGTAGAAACCTGCGAAGCAAAGGAAAAAAAAGCTCAAGACCTTCTTAGAATTGTTAACGAATGTGTAAATCATTCACAATTAAGAAAAATCACTGCTAATTTTGAAAAAACCCTATTTAGTTATTTAACAGAAGTTACTCCCTCATCTTTTAATTTAGCAAGAACGACTAAAGAGCAAATTGTAGAGTGGTTCAACAGGCGAGATAAGTTAAACCTTGACATTGATCTTGTTCGGAATTCTTACGTTTTACCATTTGATCATCGAAAATCTCTCAAAGGGATAAAGATGGTATTTGATAAGGAGAATGAAGATAATAAAATTTTAATCGCGGCATCCTGCTTGACTACCTTGTTGAAGGATTTAAAATTCAATTTAGATATTCATATTACAATTTGCTCAAAGCAAGTGTTTGAGCACCGCCCACTAAGTAATCCTTTCATAGAAGAAATGTCACAGTGGGCTATTTCTTCTCTTAATTTAAAAAATATGCCAATAAATGATTCCTTATTTAAGAGATTAAATCTACCAAAGCTACGAAAGCTGAACCTTGAAAATTGTAATCAGCTTGGAAAAGAAGGGTTTTCACACATAAAAAGCTTCTCTGAACTTCAGGTTCTCAATTTAAGCAATACAAAAATGGATTCTACAAGGTTGGGAAAACTTCGCCGACTCCCATTGCGCAAACTTAATTTGTCCAATTGCCTTGAAGTGACCACTAAAAGGCTTCGCAGCAAAGGACTTGTGGAATTAAAAAGATTTAATCAATTAAAAGAACTTAAGTTATGCCATTTAACCCTCGATCAGGAAGTAGTGGAATCACTGAGTAAGCTAACACTTGATTTTCTCGACTTAGAACATTGTAAAGGGCTTACCAACCAAGGCATTTTAAAGCTACATAAGTCGCAAACAATAAAAAAAGTGAACATGCAAAATTAGACTAGTTAAACTACTAAAAAATAAAACTATTAAGAATGGCAATCAGCTAAAAGATAGGATGGTGTCGATTGCTCATAAAAAAATAAGCTTTGGCGGTTGGGAAACTGCATTCGCACGTCTTAAGCTCCTTTGTTTTCTCTTACTCGAGAAACAAGGAGTTTCTTTATTTCATTTATTCCTTTTCTTGTGGTTTTGCTCGGATCACAGGCCTTAAAAGGATGGGCTAATTGTAGGTGCTAAATGAATCCAAGGGTGTGCTTTTGAACCAACGAATAAATGTAATACTCCTTCTGTATCAATGGTTTTATTTTAGGCTTTTAATGCTTTTCCGAAAATAAGGCGATGTGAATAATTCATTTATTTTGATAGTATGAATGATTTTCTCGATCAGTTTTTATCAAGCGGGACAATTTTTGCAAAAGATGACCACCACCTTTTTGTGGGTTATGGCAAAAGAAATTGGAGTGCTGAACCGAACAATTCTGTACCAAATTGGTACTTCCCTGATTTTTTTCTAAAGAATCAAAATCCTTGGTTTACCCATCCTTTTTGGGAAATTATCACCACAAAAGAGCTTCAAGGCCGACTTGAAAAAAATTCTACAAAAGTTTCTCTGGAATGGGTCAGTTCGCAAGAAATGATTTTTGATGAATCTTTTGAAAAATTGAAAACAAGTTTTGCGCAAAAAAAACTTAATAAAGCAGTTCCTTATCTTTTTCAAAGAGCATCTCAAGGTCCAACCAAAGACCTTATTGCGAGAATGCTAAGTAAAGCTTTAGAATACACTTTAAATTCACATTTATACATTTATGGCTTTTGGAATGAGAAAGAAGGAATATTGGGCGCAACACCTGAAAAGCTATTTGCAAAAGATGGCTTGGCATTGAGCACAATGGCTTGTGCTGGAACATTAGCTGATGGACAACAATACGGTTCCGAAGCAGAAGCCAAGAAATTGCTTAAAGAGCACAACCTAGTTATTGAAGGAATGAAGGATGATCTTGGTCCGCTTGGTCACTCACTATTAGTTGGTGAAACAACCTGGAGATCCTTTCACCAATTAAATCACCTGATGACTCCTATTGAAATTGTATTACATAAAAACATCCCCTTTTTAGATATTGTGAGAGCCCTGCATCCTACTCCTGCTATTGGGACCTACCCTAAAAAAGAGGGTAGCTTGTGGCTAAAAGAATTTGACGCATTGATTCCAAGACATCGGTTTGGGGCCCCTTGTGCCTGTGCTTTTCAAAACAGAATTTTATGCCTGGTAGCCATCAGAAATGTTCAATGGACTAAAGAAGAAATGCAAATCGGTGCAGGCTCGGGCATCATTGAGGAAAGCATTCTGGAAAAAGAAAAGAATGAGATTGCAGCCAAAATTGCAGCGGTTAAGGGGATGCTTGGCTATGAATGAGGAGCTTGCTCTGAGGGTTCTACAGGAGTTGATCCATCATGGAGTCAAAGAATTTTGCGTTTGCCCTGGAGGAAGAAATGCTCCATTTTGTGCCATCCTTGAGCAAAATAGCCAAATTAAAACTTATTATTGGCATGAAGAGCGGTCTGCTGCTTTTTTTGCAAACGGAAGAAGCCAAGCTACTCAAAATCCTGTTCCGGTTATTGTCACTTCGGGAACGGCAGCGGGAGAGCTGCTACCTGCTACAATGGAAGCCTACTATTCTGGAATTCCTCTTGTTTTAGTTACTGCAGATCGTCCAAGAAATTTAAGGAATACTGGGGCTCCTCAAGTTGCTGAACAGGTAGGTTTGTTTGGTTGCTACGTTCGTCATTGCTATGATCTCGCAGATGCAGAAGAATTTGATCTAGGACTTTGGAAGCAAGATGGACCCTGCCATATTAATGTCTGCTTTGACGAACCACGATCTCCCAGCCAGCATTATGCCCTTTCTCCGCCTCAACCTCAAAAAGCCACTATACCTTCCTCTGAAGCGAACGACTTAAAAGCATTTTTGTTGGCACACAATAGGCCATTAGTCATCCTTAGCACTCTTAAAGAAACTGCCAAGGAACCCATCGTACAGTTCTTGTTAAAGCTAAATGCTCCCATATATCTTGAGGGGATCTCAAATCTGCGAGAAGATCCACGCTTGGCTCATCTAAGATGCTACAGCCCGGACATCCAAAACTGTGCCTGTGATTGTGTTTTAAGAATAGGAGGAATTCCCACTCATCGCGTTTGGCGCGATCTTGAAAAAGATTCCCTTCCTGTTTTTTCAATCAGCGAAACTCCCTTCCCCGGGCTAAGTCACGGAACATTGCTCAGAGCACAACTGGAGCACTTTTTTAGTCAGTTTGAAGATGTTGAAGAAAAATCCTTTGATCAACGTTTCACTAGCCAAAACCAACAGTATAAAAACGAACTTGAAGCTTTGCTAATAGAAGAACCCCTCGCCGAACCAAGTTTATTAAGAGCGCTCTCCGAGTTTATTCCACCTAAAGCACATATTTACCTTGGTAACAGTATGCCCATTCGTAATTGGGATTTGGCTGCAACTAATGATTTTAAACAGTTTAAGATGAGAGCAACACGAGGTCTAAATGGCATTGATGGCCAGCTTTCTTGTTTTTTTGGGTTGACAGAAGCACATGTCTCGAATTGGGCAATTCTCGGCGATTTAACTACGCTATATGACTTATCAGCTCCATGGATCCTTCCTCAAATTGAGGCGAAAGAAATCAAAATCGTTGTCATCAATAATTTTGGAGGAGGAATCTTTGCTAGAAAGTTTCAAGAGAAATGCCTGCAGAATGCCCATCGCACGCAGTTTAAGCATTTTGCAGCGTTGTGGGATCTTGCTTACGAAAAATGGGATCGTATACCTAAAAAAGGGGGAAGGGGCAAAAGAATGCTTATTGAACTCTGTCCAAATATTGAGTCTACCGAGCGTTTTTGGAATAAGTTTTCTGAGATAAAGAAGAGAGCATGCAGCGCCGCCTTTCATTAATCGCCCTACCGGGGTTCCTTGGCAACCCAAAAGATTGGGATTGCTTTCAAGCAAAAAACTTAGGGGTTCATGAGTTCATTCCTACTGCACTACCTGAGAGAAATTCTTTTACAGAGTTTGCTAGGCAATTCAATAGCTATGCCGCAAAAATTTCATCACAGAGAGTTCTTATGGGCTATTCGATGGGAGGACGGCTTGCTTTACACGCGCTTATAAATCAGCCTAAAATATGGACAAAAGCTATTTTGATTTCCACTCACCCGGGGTTAACTTTAGACCCAGAAAAAGAAGTCCGGCTTTCAAATGACAACCAATGGGCAGAAACTTTTCTTTATGAACCATGGGAGAGCGCAATAAAAAAATGGAGTAGCCAAGCCATTTTTAAAGAATCTAAAGGGGTCTTCAATCGTCAGGAAAACAATCGCCCTTTCTTAGCATCTTGTTTAAAAAATTATTCTTTAGGATGCCAAGAAAATTTACGCGCAGCGCTTGCCGATCTGGAAATGCCCATTTTATGGATTACTGGCAAAAAAGATAAGAAATTTTCCTTAATTGCTAAGCAGCTTATATTCAAAAATTCCTCTTCCAAATGGGTTGTTATTGAGGATGCAGGCCATAGAGTGCCTTGGGAGCAGCCGCAATCTTTCCAAAAAGTAGTTTACAGTTTTCTAAAAGAGGATTAAATTTGACTATTCTTAAACCTACAGAGAGAATAAAATGTTTTGTACTGAAGTGTGGAACCCAATTGCCACTTTTGAAGATATTAAATTAGAAAAAACAGATGACGGGGTTGCTAAAATTACGATTAACCGTCCCCATGTGCGTAATGCTTTTCGTCCCGAAACTGTTAAAGAAATGACTGAAGCCTTTTCAATGTGCCGTGAAGATCCTGAAGTCGGTGTTATCATTTTGACAGGTGAGGGCAGAGAAGCTTTTTGCTCAGGCGGTGATCAAAAAATCCGTGGCAAGGAAGGCTATATAGGTCAAGATGGGGTACCAAGACTTAATGTCCTTGATCTACAAAAACAAATTCGCACCTTGCCAAAGCCTGTCATTGCAATGGTCGCAGGTTACGCGATCGGTGGGGGGCACGTTTTGCACATTGTATGCGACTTAACTATTGCTGCAGATAATGCGCGATTTGGACAAACTGGACCTAAAGTTGGCTCTTTTGACGGTGGACTTGGGGCGAGCTACTTAGCTCGCATCGTAGGCCAGAAAAAAGCACGCGAAATCTGGTTTTTATGTCGTCAGTATGATGCTCAAGAGGCATTAAATATGGGGCTTGTCAATTGTGTTGTCCCTTATGAACAGCTTGAATGCGAAACTCTAAAATGGTGTCGCGAAATGCTCCTGCACTCTCCTTTAGCACTGCGTTGTCTTAAAGCTTCTTTAAATGCTGATTGCGATGGACAAATGGGGCTTTTGGATTTAGCTGGAAATGCGACTCTGCTTTACTACATGACGGAAGAAGCTAAGGAAGGTAAGCAAGCGTTTATTGAAAAACGCCAGCCAAATTTTTCACAATTTCAAAGGTTGCCTTAATGGAAAGAACATTAAAAAAGCTTTCATGGAAATCTTGGATCCTTGCGGCTAGGCCAAAGACGCTATCCGCAGGTATTGTTCCGATCGCTGTAGGGACTTTTTTAGCTAACAAACCCCTAGTGTCAATTGACTGGTTTATCGCACTTTGCACGTTACTTTTTTCTTTTATGATTCAAATTGCAACAAACTTGATCAACGATGCTCTAGATTTTAAAAAAGGTGCGGACACAAATGAGCGTTTGGGCCCTTTAAGAGTTACACAGGCTGGCTTATTAAGCTCTGAACAGGTGATGAGAGGCGCTTTTGTCTGTTTTGCTTTTGCTTTTCTTTTTTCTATCCCTCTCATTTTGAAAGGGGGAGTACCTCTTTTGGTTTTAGTCCTTAGTTCCATCTGTTGCAGTTATCTCTATACGGGAGGCCCATTCCCCCTAGCTTACATCGGCTTAGGAGAGATCTTTGTCATTCTTTTTTATGGTTTTTTTGCAACCCTTACTTCCTATTTTCTTCAAACAGGTGAATGGGGAGGGGTGCAAATGCTTGTGATTTCTTTTGAACTTGGTTGTTTAATTACTGTGTTGCTTGCCATTAACAATCTAAGAGATGTCCAAGAGGACCAAAAGTCTAATAAAAAGACATTGGCAGCCCGTTTTGGGGCCTCTTTCGCAAGAAAAGAGATTGCAATTTTAGTAGGCTTGCCTTTCCTTCTCAATTTTTTCTGGATCTACGCGGAACAGCCCTTGCTGTTTTTTCTGCCTATGACAGTACTACCCATGGGTTTAAATATTGTGAAACGTATGTTTCAATATACGCCAGGTAAAATTTATAATTCTTTCCTTGGTGAAGCTTCACTTCTTACATTAATCTACGGCTTTTTACTTATTTTAGGTTTTCGTTTTACTCATTAAAATGCAAATTGCTTTCCATGATTATCTTTTAAAATTTTGCGGTAGTAGCCAATGTAAGGAAGGATCCTTAGTGCGCTGCATTTTTGAAGATAAATTGGTAGGCTATGCAGATTGTCTCCCTATCGTTTCACAGGGCGACCTCTCTTTGAAAGAACAAAAAAAGAGACTTTTAGATGGTAATTTTACCCCTCTGACAGAAAAAACAGTGCTTTTTGCCAAGCTTGATGCTTTAGCTCGTTTTGAAAAACGTTCATTACTAGATGCATCAAAGGGTGTTAAAAGCCATTTTCTAATTATGAACTTGCATCAACCTCAGAATTGGGAGGCAATTGCTAAGAGAGGGTTTACAATTCTTAAAATCAAACTGCAAGGCACTGACAGTGAGAAAAAAGCGTTGCAAGGACTACCGCGAGAAGCTCCAAACTTTAAGTGGCGTTTAGATTTTAACTCCAAAATGACTTATGAATCTTTTACCAGCTTTATTCATTCGCTGGATCTATCCTTTATCGATTTCATTGAAGATCCTTTTCCATACAATGAATATTTATGGCAGAAGGTGGAAAAAGATTTTCAGTTGAGTTTAGCAGCAGATTTTGAAAAGAAAAAGCTAAAAGAATGGCATCCACAAGTACTCATTATTAAGCCTGCGGTCGATGCTGTTGCACAGTTCAAAGGATCAGCTTCCCGCATTGTTATAACTTCTTATTTGGCGCACCCATTAGAGCAAGTAGCTGCTTCTTACTGTGCTCAGCAGCTCCAGAATGACGAGATAATGGGGCTCCACTCACATACAGTTTTTGAGCCAAACATCTTTAGCTCTGCTTTTAATAAAGAACCTTCATTGTTTTTTGCCGCATTAGGGACCGGATTTGGATTTAATCATCATTTAGCAAATTTGGAGTGGAAATGATCCCTTGGGAAGATGAACAACCGATTTTCTTCTTCAATCCACGATTTTCCAACGAGCAAAAAGAAAAATTTTGCGGTTTTTTTAGCCAGCTTACGCATATAAAAAATCATTTGATTCTATCAACATCAGGATCGCAGGCGCAAAAGTGGGTTGCCTTGTCTAAAACAGCATTGTTGTCTTCGGCAAAAAATGTGAATGCCTTTCTTTCCAGCGATGCTTCCGACATCTGGATTAAAGCTTTACCCAATCACCATGTAGGAGGATTAAGCATCTACGCAAGGTCTTTTTTGAGCGGTGCAAAAGTTAATGAATACACTAACAAATGGGACCCTTTCAAATTTGTAGAACAGGTAGTTAGTGAGCATGGCACCCTTTCTTCATTGGTACCCACCCAGCTTTACGATTTATTAAAAATGAATCTAAAGTCTCCTTCATCCCTCAGAGCAGTTATTATAGGGGGAGGGGCGCTCCCACCACATCTTTATAATAAAGCAAAAGAATTAGGTTGGCCAGTACTCCCAAGTTATGGACTTACAGAGTGCTGTTCTCAAGTGGCGACAGCCACTTTAGAAACGCCTTCTTTGATGCTTCTCCCTCATGTCGAAGCAAAAATTAGCCAGGAAGGCTGCTTAATGATTAAAAGTCCTGCCCTATTATCTGGCTATATTACTACCGATAAAGGGCAACCATATTGGATTGATCCCAAGATAAATGGTTGGCTCACTACGGAAGATCTAGCGAACATTGAGGTAGACAAACTGATTATTTTAGATAGAAAAGATGGGCAGTTTAAAATTGCTGGTGAGATGGTAAGTTTAAAAAACCTAGAAGCTGTCTTAGATAAAATTTGTTTTGAATTAAACGTTTCCGATGCAGCTATTGTTCCGCTGCCAGATAAGCGTCTAGGATACATTATTTGCCTGGTAATTCAAGAAAAAAATCCGCTTATTCAGGACGCTATTAAAGCAGCTTTTAAAGCGCAGGTGCTACCCTACGAACAAATAAGAGTTGTAAAAGTTCTTGATGGAATCCCAAGGACGTCTCTTGGAAAGGTGAGGCGTGCGAAACTCGTTGAACTTTGCCTTTCTTAAAGAATAAAAAGAGTATCCTTACTAATTTTTTTTCGCAATAATCACTGTTGCGATTCCTAAACATTGGGGATGAATGTCGACCTGACTGTAGCCAGTTGTTAAAAGTTTGCTTTTAATTTCTTGTGGTTTAACGAAGCTTTCAATGCTTTGACAAAGGTATTTATAAGCATCTTTATTTTTCGCAACAAATCCGCCTAAAATAGGTAGAAGCCTTTTTAGATAAAAATGGTGGAACTGTTTAAGCCCAGTGATTTCTGGAGAGGTTAACTCTAAAATTCCTAATTTTCCACCAGGTTTCAGTACTCTAAACGCCTCTTGGAAACAATTTTCGATACAATGAACATTTCTAATGCCATAAGCAATGGTAATGGCTTCTACTGAAGAATCTTCAAGAGGGATTTTTTCAGCATCGGCATGCAAATAATTAAAGCTATCCTGGCTTCTAAAGTGAACATCCATTTTATGCTTTGCTAAAGCTAACATTTCCGGGCAAAAATCGAGTAAATAGGCCTTTTTGGTTTCTTTATTTCTTAACATCCAGGTTTTGGTAATTTCACCAGTGCCTGCGCATAAATCCAAAAGCGCAGAATCTTTAAAATCATTATCACGATTGGTTAAATGCACTAATTTCTTATTCCACAGTTTATGCATGTTAAAAGACAAAATTGCATTTGCACGATCATATTCAGCAGCAATGCTGGCAAACATGGATTGAATAGAAGCTGAGTCTTGTTTGTTATAACTGGTCATTTTTCGTGTCTTGTTGTCTTGTGCATAAATCGCAGGAGATAGACGTGTTGCATTCTTCATTATCTTCTTTTTTACCGGGGACTTTGCCGCACATTCCGCCTTTGATTTTCGATTTACCGGTAATTAGCCAACCGATAGCTAAAGAACAGATGGCAATAAGCACAATCACAAAAGAAAAAGTCAAAGTAAGAGCAAGTGTTGACATTTGTTTATCCGTTCCATAAAGTTTAACCTTAGATTACAAACTTTATTTGATGATTGCAAGAGCGATTACAAAAGTTATCAATTTTATTGTTTGTCCCAAAAAATGGCGAAGGAGCATTTTTTTAGCCTTATTAAATTTTTGGGTGTTTTTTTGGAAAAGTAAAAGAAAGCTTCGACTCTTTTTATATGTCGTTATGAGTATTTTTGCGGTGAGTTATAACCTGTAAACAGATCTGAATTATAAGTTGTTCATTAAAAAAGTATTGGATAATTTAACTTCTAATTTCTCTAAACCCATGGAGGTATTTGTGAGTGTAGCAGCATTAACTTTACTCTATCAACAAGTAAAAGCAGCTGATGATGAAGCAGTTAAAAACTTCTGTGCGCAAATTGGCTTGCCTGAGACAATCACCTCTATCTTGCAGCCCTTAAAATCTGCAGAAATTAACTCCCAAAATTTTATTATTTCATTCGATTCTGGCAAAAAAGTTTTGCTTCGCCGCTGTCACAGATTGCAGGGTGAGCAAAATTATCAAGCATTGAATAAATTAGCCAAGTATCTAGCAAAGGAAGGAGTGAACGTCCCACAGCTGAGTCCTGTAGTTAATGATGAATTACCCTACTACGAGAAGGAAGGAACAGTAGAAAAGGTATGCTGGGTATTTTTTAAATACATAGAAGCGGATCATTATTTTACCGGCATAAACGGAGAGCTGAAGGAAGCTGCTTACCAAATCGGTAAGATGCACACAAGCTTACAAAAAAAGTATAGAAAACAAGACATTTTCCCCTTCAAAAACACCATTCCAAATCATTATTTGAAACCTTTTTTTACAGCAAAAGATTGGGAAAAATATTCTCTAATTATTAAAGAAAAGTTGGAAAATGGCGGAGATGAGTATGATCGAGCTTTTTACGACAATCAAGATCTTATTTTACGGATGCTCACTTCGGTAGAAGAGAATTTTCCAGTACTAGACTCTGATATACAAAACATTCATTTCGATTTAAATAGTTCGAACTTTTTGATTTGTGAACGTCAAGTTTTCATCATGGATTTCGATGAGATTCAACTTGGGAATGTATATACAGATTTAGGATTTGCTCTTCATCGGTTGTTGACCACAAGTTTGGATCATAAGCATTTAGATTCAGCTCATTTAAAAGAAGCTGCAAAAGAATTTATTTTGGCTTACTGCAGGGGCAATCCTGATTTAAAATTCGACGCAAAAAAACTTATTGTGGCTATGTATAACCGAGCTTTAAGAAATGTAAAAACGAATTTAGAGTTAAAATATGAAAAAAATAGCCATGATTGGTTAACATCTATTCCTGTCAATTTAGAAAGGCTTCGAGAAGTCGAAAACCTTTCTATATTGATAGAAGATTTGGAGATCTAGCCATTTCAGTGCTACCCATTCGAAAAAAATCTAGGCGAGCTCATAAGCTCGCCACTTTTTAAATGTTATTTCTAAAACTCTAATTTTCTTAAATTCAACATCTAATTTAGAATAGTTAATCCAGTCTGGATCAGTTGTAGGTTTTTTAACCGGCACTGAAGCAATTCCCGATGTAGGTGTTTTTTAAATTTTTGATATTGTATTTATTTAGGATAATCATTTAGGGGAAAAATTCGTTGCTTATAGCACAAGGATCCCTTAAAAAGTCCTCAATACTTAACACATCTAATAAATGAGGAGGGGGGGTATAAATTTTAATCATTAACAAGGCTTTTCTTGGCAATATTAAGCCAAGTGACATAAGCAAAGAACTCTCTTAATCTATTCAATAAGTTTAAATTTCACAGCTATTGACAAAATTCTTTCAAATACTGCTACGCAAGATTATACTCATTAATAATTTGTTGTTCTAAAGTGGCGGCATCCTTAGCAAAATTACGAATTCCTTCAGCTAGCTTTTCTGTGGCCATAGGATTTTCATTTAACATCCAGCGGAAAGTTTTCTCATTGATCAATATTTTATCGATTGATAATGACTTTGCATGTTCGGGATTGAGTTTTCTTTCGACTTTACCTGAGTTTTCAAGGCCTTTGAGCAGCTGAGGAGAAATTGTTAATAGATCGCATCCTGCTAATTCGGTGATTTCCTCAAAATTTCGAAAGCTTGCTCCCATTATCTGTGTCTTGTATCCAAATTTTTTAAAATAATTGTAAATTTGGGTAACGGATTTAACGCCCGGATCATCGTTGGGAGGATAGCTAGCTCTTCCTTCATTTTTTTTATACCAGTCAAGTATCCTGCCAACAAATGGAGAGATGAGGGTTGCTGAAGATTCGGCACAAGCAATTGCCTGGGGAAGGCTAAAGAGAAGAGTCATATTGCAATGAATATTTTCTCTTTCAAGTACTGCAGCGGCCTGGGTGCCTTCCCAAGTGGATGCAAGTTTAATGAGAATGCGTTCTCTCGGTATGTTAACCTCTTCGTAAAGTTTAATTAGCGAACGAGCTTTCTGGATACTCCCTTCAGTGTCGAAAGATAATCTTGCGTCTACTTCTGTTGAAACCCTTCCAGGAATAAGCTTAAGAATGGCAGTTCCAAAATTAACAAACAATTTATCCATGAGCAGATCTCTTAATTGCTCTTTATTGCTTGCATGTGCTTTTGCATAGTCTACCGCATCTTCAATAAGGGGCTTGTAGGCATCATTTTTTGAGGCTTGAGCAATGAGAGAAGGATTAGTCGTAGCATCGGTTGGCTTAAATTGTTCAATAGCATGGATATCACCAGTATCAACAACAATTGTTGTCATTTCACGAAGTTGTTCTAGCATATTTTTCATGATTTATCCTTTATAGCAATTTAGCAGGACTATCTTTTAAGGGCTCTAAACGAAATGTAATTGTAACAGGTTCATTTCCAAGTTTAAGCTCTAGGCAAGAACTTAAGCGAGTAAGAAGAAGCTTAAAAGGGATTTTAACCTTTGTTTCACCAACATCGACCCCTACAGATGTGTTTCCGAGAATTTCTTCAGAATCTTTGATTTGATAACATAGAGCTTCAAATTTTTTCAGCTGCCTTATGAGGTTTTCGTCATGAAGAGAATATTTTTTTGAACAATGACTGCATGAAATATGTTGGTTATGTTCAATTTCAAAAATTGAAAAAATCACTTCTTCTTGACACTTTTGGCATTGGAACTCTAAATTATGCCCACGTTGCATAAGTTTCCTATTAAAGTTAAATCGTCTTAATTTCAAGATAATACATGTCAACTCTCAGAGTAGCACATTCTTAGCCCATTGGCAATCAAAACTTAAAGCATTAATAGTGGGGCATTTGCTGCCTAAAGGTCTCTAAATTGATGGGGTGGGATAACCTTCTTATAATATGGAAATAGGGGAGGAAAACATTTAAGCATTTTTGGAAATAGAGTGAGTTCTTGCTAATCTTATTTTCCCACAAAACTTTTCTTTGACTTTCATCACATCAAAATTGGTTTAACATTAATTTGAGCATGTCAGATGCGATAAATATCCCTTCAAATCAAAAAATAATATGCATTATCCAAATAGAGTTTAAAGCTCGGAGAAAGATTTAGCTTCACATTCCAGATGATGTTAATGCTTCTCAGTGTGCTGCTAAAATAGACTTTTATATAATTTGCTGACAGATATTACAAGCCATTGTGCGTTGTGAAAGTAAAGTCAACGCTTTTTTAAAGCTACGCATTCATAGAAGGCAGTGAACTTACTAACACCCCCTCTTGATCGTCATCAATTTGGATTCAATTTTTTGGGATTGCTCCGATTAAGTCTTTAGTGCTGGTGGGATTGACTACCACGTGAAGACTGAGCTTGATCGACTAAAAAAGCAATTGTCCCAGCTATTGTTACAGCCCCTAATGGAGTTAAGATAGGGAGCAAGCTTCGTTGTCTGATTTCAGTATAGCCCCAGCCATTTACTTCAGTGGTATAGTTTGAAGCATGTAACTGGCTGATGGAAAAGGTTAATAAGAGAATGAAGATGGATGCTTTCATTGCGATACCTGGTTTTCTTTCCTATATCTCTTTTAAGGTTTTAATGGCAATGAGAACTGCTTCCTTTGCTATCTTCCAGAATAATTGCGTATATTCCCGCAAATACAGCAGCACCGATCGCCAACCCTACGATGACATGACAAGCTCTTAGCCGCATGCTTCATAATCGCGGTACTCACAAGCAGAGTAGTCAGCAAAGGCAACCATTTTATTAAACAGCATTGTGAAAAGCAGTATGTGAAAAATCTTTTTTTTTATATACATGGCAGATTACATTAAATAGTTTTGATAAGTTTTTGGTAATTTTGTTCGAAGCCATTTAACGGTAAAAGAGTCTTGTAAGTACCTACCTTCAAAATGATTTCTTCCTTATTCAATAAGCTCTGGATGATACTTTGGGTATAATTTTCGGGCAGCAAAATACGTTGGTTGCCCTGCGCAATTTGAGCAGCCACTAATTCGTTATGATTGTTAATAGTAAGAGAGACGACGATTGTTCCCTCAGAGACTAAATAGTCGGGTAAAGCACAGCCATGAATATTTATATAGATGCGATAGCCAACTTCTGTACTGTATGCTACTTCTAATTCAGGTTCTAAAAAAAAATTATCCGGTTTATAAAAGACCTTAGCGCTTTTGAAACAAGGATCACTACTGCAGATGCTGTCAAATTGCCATTTAGAAGAGGGATTACAGGCGGTTAAAACAAAAAAGGCGCTTGTTAGCGCCTTTATACAAGATGAAGCGACCTTCTGTGTCATTAAAGATTATGGCCGTGGCTGTGGCTGCTGGTGCTGTCTTGTAGCGCTACTGCTATAATAGCAACTAAAGCAACTGTGCCTAATGCGATGGCAGGTGCAAGAGCTGGTGTTTGACGTGTTTCGCTATAGCCATAGCCACCAGTATTGGATGCATAATAATCTTCGGCTTGTAGGCTTTGGCTAGAAAGGGCAACCATAGCGAATGCTGTTGCTGTAGCAATCAGTCTTTTAAATGCTTTCATGAAACAATCTCCTTAGTCCTTAAATATTGTTAACGTTCTAAAGTCGTTTTTTGCGCTTACCACATGTATGTCATAAAAAGCAAATTTTGTGCAAATTTTTTTTCACCAATTAAAAATCTTTATGCTTTTTTATTTTCGACAAGAAAAAAAGAATTGAGGCTTTGCCTTGCTTTCAACAGGCTTCCAACTAAAGCATATTAATTAAATTAGAAAATTTGCTGTTTTTAAATAAAAAAGTGTCTATTTATATTAAAAACTAATTTATAAATTGCAAAAGAGTCAAAATCAATCGCTTACAGGCCTTGTTGCATAAATCATCCTGTGGACGAGATTTATGCGCAAAAGTGAAAGAAACGCTGCGGATAGGATCTGCTTGCTAAAGAGAAGGTGAATCTATTA
>VKHO01000015.1 GCA_011125455.1 Chlamydiales bacterium STE3
GCGCTTCTTGGCAGGACGGATGATGATATCATTGTTCCAACGGTTGGCGGGTGTGGAATTGGCCAAAGATCTGTAGATTTTCACATTCATGCTTTGCGCGAGCTTGGAGCGACAATTGAATACCGGGGAATGAAAAAAGAGGGTGCTTATTTTGCTCATGCGCACAACGGTTTAAAAGGAACAGTGATTAATTTGCCCTATCCTTCTGTTGGTGCGACAGAAAACACAATCTTGGCTGCAGTAACCGCAAGAGGCGTCACGATCATTAAAAATGCAGCAATTGAGCCAGAAGTTGTTGAATTGATTCTTTTTTTACAAAAGCTTGGTGCAATCATTACGCTTGATGTCGATAGAACCATTCGCATTCAAGGAACAAGGCGCTTTTACGAGGTTGAGCATACGATTATTCCCGATCGCAATGAAGCTGCCTCATGGGGAATGGCGGCAATTGCAACCAAGGGAAGGGTCTTTGTAGAAGGCGCTCAACATTTGCATATGATTACGCTTCTCAATAAGTTACGTGAAATTGGTGCAGGATTTGATATCAAGTCAGATGGCATTGAATTTTACTATGATGGTCCTTTGCAGGGGGGAATTCATTTAGAAACCGATGTTCATCCTGGATTTATGACGGATTGGCAACAACCTTTTGTCGTTCTATTAACACAGTCGACCGGCTCATCTGTTGTTCATGAAACTGTTTATGAAAAGCGCTTTGGTTATACAGAGACGCTTGTTGATATGGGGGCTGACATTTCCCTTTTTAAACAATGTTTGGGAGGAAAAGAGTGTCGCTTTGCTTCACAAAGCTTTTCTCATAGTATGATTGTTAAAGGCATGACACCGCTTGTCGGAAAAGAAATTGCGATCCCTGACCTTCGCGCAGGTTTTGCTTATGTAATGGCCGCGGCTATTGCATCGGATTCTAGTGTGATTTCGGGCCTGCATTTTCTGGATCGTGGCTACGATAATTTAGTGCCTAAGCTGATCTCGTTAGGTGCTGACGTTGAAAGGACAAAAAAAGACACCGACAGTAAAAAAACAATGGGGTCTCTTCAAATTCTAACTCAGCTCCCAGCCTAACTCCAATCTAAGCGTATGAACCTCGTTTCATGCGCTTAAAATGACGAATCTTATTTGTAACATCATTAGACCTTTTGCATAACTTCATTTGCTTGCTAAAATTACTCTTTTTGGCGCCTTTATCGTTAAATTTTTCAACTATATGTACTCATATGCTTTCAAAATTTTCCGGTAAATTCACTCAAAAATGATCAACTTTTTCAAGCAAAGCAAGTTATGCAAGAGGCCTATTACCCAAAACTGGATAGAGGCAGCATGCTAAGAGCGTGCTAACTATGTTTTCGATCCCTCTGTGCCCTTGCTATGGAAATTGTTTTTATGAGCCAAAGCCAGAGAAAACAAATTGCGATTAAGTAGCCAAGCGCTCTTGAATTAAAGTGACTATTTTCTCTGCCGAAGCTTCTTCATCACAAACAAGGGGAATCTCTCCAAATTTTTCCTTGCCGGCATCCACTTTGAAGTGGGTGCGTGC
>VKHO01000016.1 GCA_011125455.1 Chlamydiales bacterium STE3
ACTTAAGGTCCATGGAGAAGGAGAATGGAAAGTCAAGGTGCACGGGAAGGATAAACGCAGGACATGGAGAAAATTGCACATGGGAATAGATGCAAAAACCCAGGATATTATCTGCTGTGAGCTGACACGTAATGATAAAGGAGATGCTGAGATAGCAGAGGAGATGCTAGGAAAATTACCTTGCAAGGTGAAATCTGTGAGAGGCGATGGAGCTTATGACCCCAGTAGATTTCGTAAGAAGGTCCATGAGAAAGGAGGGACGTGCATTGTCCCGCCGCCAAAAGATGCAGTATACAAAGGTAAGGAGGAGTCGGGCTGGGAAAAAGAACGGGATGATACGATTGCCACAATTCACGGATTTGGTGGGGATGAGATGGGAAGAAAACTTTGGAAGATAGGTTCGGGTTATCACGAAAGGTCGTTGGCAGAGACGGCAATGTTTAGGGTTAAGAAGCTGTTGGGAGATGGATTGAAAGCTCGTTCAATGGGATCTCAGAAGACAGAAGCTATTTGCAAGTGCATGGTAATTAACAAGATGAATAAACTTGGAATGCCAAGGTTTGACTGGGTGTTTGAAGCAGCCTAAAGGCTGCATAGGGTTAGGGGGAACCCGTACCTTAGTTGGCAACCCTATATTTTATGCTGTGAGGGCTATTGTGCAACAAGGCCATTTGGAGGGCAATAGCGGAGAAAGAAGAAACTTAAGGCCCGGCTAAAGTATTAGCCGAGCAGAGTAAGAAGGTATTAATTGACTGTATAGGCGAAATATTGTTCTAAGCCTTCTTGCGTGGGTTTCATACTTTTCTTGCCTGTTGACCAGTTAGCAGGGCAAACCTCGCCATTTTTTTGAAAGAAAATAAGTGCATCTAGGATACGAAGGGCCTCATCGACGGAACGTCCGAGTGGCAGGTCATTAATGACTTGGTGTCTAACGATTCCAGTAGCATCAATCAAGAAAAGTCCTCTATAGGCAATTCCTTCCTGATGAATGAGGACATCATAATCGCGAGCAATCGATTTATTTAGATCGGCGACAAGAGGGTAGGTAATACCTTCAATCCCACCTTTTGTTTTAGGTGTGTTTAGCCAAGCATAATGGGAATAGCTGCTATCAACAGAGCAACCAACAATTTGCGCATTTCTTTTTTCAAACTCAGGAAGCATTTCTTGAAAAGCGTGTAGCTCAGTGGGGCAGACGAAAGTGAAATCTAGGGGATAGAAAAAAAGGATAACATTCTTTCCTCGAAAATTACTTAATGAGAAATCATTGACGATCTTATTGTTGACCACTGCACTAGCGTTAAAATCCGGGGCCTGTTTTCCAACTAAAACTCCCATGAGCTCCTCCTTTTAATTAAAATACTGTTCTGCATCTTTTAGCCAAGACTCCGCACCTATGGTAGTAGATGGTCCGTGCCCAGGGTAAACTTTTGTATTGGGATCTAGTTTAGCAAGTTTTTTTAAGGATTGCCACATTAAATCAGGCTGTGCGGTGGGGAAGGATAGGTTTCCGATGGTTCCTTTAAAGAGCGTGTCACCAGAAATCAAAAGAGAATGCTCTGAAAGATAAAAGCAAACTCCTCCTGGAGTGTGCCCGGGGGTATGAAGCACTTTAAGGTGGATCTGCCCAATGGTGATAAGATCGACTTCACTAAAGAAAAAATCGGGTTCAAACGGCTCAACAGGGACGATTAAAGGAAGTCCATCACTGCCTGGTCGGATAAGATTTTGTGCGTCCAACTTGTGGACACCAACTTTAAGCCTAAGCTCCTGTGCAAGGGGAGCGACATCTGCGATATGATCAAAATGTGTATGGGTGAGAAGGATCTTTTCTGGGAGCAGATGCTCTTTTTTGATAAAAGATAAAATGTTTTGTGCTGATCCTGGCGCTGGATCGATAATGGCTGCAATTTTTGTTTGAGGGCAGTAGAGGATATAAGCGTTGGTTTCAAAGGGACCCGAAGGAAATGCAACAAGCATATTGAAACTTAAATGTTTGCACCGGAGAGGATTTGAACCTCTAACCGCCCGGTTCGTAGCCGGGTACTCTATCCGATTGAGCTACCGGTGCAAAAGGTTAGCTGAGGTTTGAATCATGCCAAAATGCCAGATAAAAATCAAGGGTGAAAAAATTTTGGTGAGCCGTAATGTTTTAATAAAGCTGCTCCCCAGGGTAATTCCATCTTAAAATGCTTGGTTGTTCTTTTTGCAACTGTCAGCATTCCTGTTCCTCCATTGCAGTTAGGTACGTCAGGAGAAAAGATAAAAGGGGTAGAGCCATCGTGCTTAAAAGGGCCTTGAGTTCGTCCCTGGGAGAGGGAAGAAATCACCACCATTTCTCCTCGCTTAAGGCCCGGAAATTCCAAGCGAAAAAAAGTAGGGTCGATCGAAAGAAGTTCAGCTTTTATCAAAGTCATGCCCATACGGCTTTTAAAAACGAGGGGATAGGGAATGAAGGAAATTTCTTTTTGAAAACCCCTATCTGTTTCAAAACGAAAATTCACTCGCTCACCCGGGATGAAGCCTCTTGCCGATAGACAAAGCATAAAGCCGATGGGGACCCCTTGATCCATCAGCATCCCGCTGGGCCGGATGCTAAATCTATACATATGTACCCACTGTTCTCTTTCTTGAGCCACACGCTGTATCAAAACACTAATTTCTTCATCTTTTGGGAAATCGTGAAATTGAAGAAGATAGCGAGGAAACTCTATTTCTGTGTCTTTAAAGGGGCGAATGTAGACATCAGAGTCAACAACTTCTTCCTTAAAAGGATGGACTTCAATAGATGCATTGTTGTAATTGGAAAATTCGAGAGACTGAAGGGGTGTAACACAGGCAAACCAAAAAAGAAAGAGGAAATGCATAAAAGGCCTAAACTGTTTTTCTGGCATATTAAAGTAAGCTCCCATACCATTCAACAAAAGTTTTCCCCATCGCCGACCAAATATCCACATAGCTTTTTGCGTTAAAATAGTGATCGATAAGAGGAACACCCCAAAAAGAACCGACAAAAGTCACTGTCGGATTTTGACCTCTCGCTGCTTTAATAAAACCTTTAAGGTCAAACAGGCAAATACCATCCCTTACACTGACGAAGTGCTGTACTTGACAATTAGGGCTGCTTTTAAGATTGGGAGAACCAAAGGAGTACCCTCGAATCATTTTCTGCTCAGCACTGCTCAAAAGATTGAGCGCGGCAAACGTTTCACTAGAGCCGATACTGTGTGAAAAATGCAAGATAGTGCCTCCCGCATCGGCTCCCCCCATTTCCTTAATCAGCTCCCGCCATTTTTCTGCCAGGGCTCTTGCATGCGGAGTAATGTATCCTATTTTGACCATGAAGGCACGCATTGCATCGAAGAATAATGGACCTGTTGGACGGTGGACATAATGGACATTAACACCCCCATGACTTTTTGAAAGAGCCTTAACGGATTCGAGCACCCAATATTCATTATTCATCATACCGTTAATAAAGCTAACTCTTACCTTACTATTAATCTCGCCTTCCCCATAAACACCAGCAGTGACAGGGTGGGTAGAATAACCGCATAAATAATTGAAAATCCGACCCGTCAGATGGTCTAATGTTGCAAAAGGATGAGCAAGGGCACTAAAAAGAGATTTAAAGGAAAATAACCCGAAAGCATCTTTCTTTAGTAAAGGATTATTTTGAACATAGCAATACAAGTTGGGACTATCTACATAGCCGGATGGATCTGGAGTTATCCAGCGCCCGCTTTCTGGGTGATAGTAGCGACGTCCAAAAAAAACAAAGCCCGTTTCTGGATCTTTGCGTTTGCCAGCATAGCGCCAAGGATTTTGAGGTAAACTGTTATACGCTATTTTTTCTAAACCAAATACGGAAAAACTGTAGAGTTCTTCGATAGATTTCGTTTCGAGACTGACTATTCCTAAAATAGAGCCCTGTAGATCATGCAGGGGGGCATAGCATCTGCCCTCTAGTTCGATCGCGACTGTGCTTCCCGCTTCACTTTCGTAAGTTTCACCAAGAATACGCAATTCAAAAAGAGTACCTGAGGTAGAAATAGCTCCAATTTCATATCCTCCATCGTAAAGAAAGGAGTGTGTTTCTCCCGAAAATGTTTTGGTCATCCGGCGATGAAAGCAATCGTAAGTGTAGGTCGCTATCTCAAAGCCATTGTTTGTTACACTGCAAAGACGATTGAGGGCATCGTAAGTATAGGCGTAATCGTTTTCCTGGCTTTTCCAAGCAATTAGATTGCCATTCGGATCGTACTCATATGTACCAGAAGAGTCTTTTAATAATTGATTTGCTTGGTTGTGCGTTACAGATTGCCGGTTACCAAACGCATCATAAGTATAGCTTTGGGCAAATAAACCAAACTCAGAGGTGATTTGCTCTAGGGAATCCATTGTAAAGTGGATGGCTTCCTGATGAGAAGCGTAGGCATAGTCGATACGATTCGCACTTTGGGTGACTTGATGGAACGGAGAAACGAGGGATGTTTTTTTTTCTCCGTAATAAATTTCTCCGAGATTCCCAACCATTTGTGTAAGGGTCGGAGATCCTTTTGAATCGCGTTGTGTGTAATGGTAACTGTATTGAAGATTGTGGTTGGCATTGAAACGCAAGACTTCTTTTAGAAAGTAGGTATCATATAAATACTTAACGGATGAACCATCAGGTAGAAATAAAGTTTCTCGTCTTCCTGCTATATCGTAGTGGTTCTTAATAGTTAGGCCGTTGGCAAGAACTTCACTTGTCAGCTGGTTAAGGGCGTCATACGTTCTCTTACAGGACTTATGTTGAATAAGATCTTCTACCTCAGTGACATTGCCGCAAGGATCATAATAAAATACGTAGTGAATCGTAAAATCGGTAGAAAAGAGTTCCCGAACTTGGCCACAATCGTTATATTCATAGCAAAGCTTGACGCCATCAGGTTTTATAACCGCCGAGAGTTGGCCAAAATGGTTGTATTCGTAGGCATGGCTTTTTTGCAAAGATGATCCATAATTTTCAATGGTTCTCTCTATCCGATTCATAGGCCCATAATACCATTTTGTCGTCATCCCTTCGCTATTAAATTGAAGGTAGGTTTCACTGATTTTATTACCCACAAAATCATATTGAGTCTCTTTTCTGTAAAGTTCATTTCCAAAAGGATCGTATTTCATTTCAAGTACAGGAAGCTCGTTTGGACTATACTGAATAGTTAGGAGATTTCCTTGGGGGTCTACACTGCTTTTTTCTAAGACTTTTTGCCCAGAGGGAGTGGAGCCATAGGTCAAGCGATCCTCTGCATCTTCTTTATTTTGATGAGCAATTTCTAGTAACAGTTGGTCATTTTGGTCATAAATGGTAAGAGAAGATTCATCATAGTGGTATTGGCGAAAAAGTTGAGGATGGCTGAACCATCCTTCAGATTGCTTTGTTAAACGGCCTTTAGAGTCATAAGTTTTTTCGGTATAGTGTCCCGTTGAAAGCTCTTCTGTGTAATTTAGGGGTCCGGAAAAATGATAGCCAAAAGTCTTGGTCCCATGGAGGGAGGAGCTTTCAGTGACAAGAGTTTTTCCTGAATAAGTGTAATCGATTGTTTCAACAAGATCGTTTGAACGAGAAAAAACTTTTTTCTGTAAAACGTTGCCCAGGAGATCATATGTATAGCTAATACGTGTTTGATCGCGGTTTTGTTCTTCCTGTAAGTCACCATTAAGAGTATAGCTAAAAATTTCTTCACTTCCATCGGGATAGGAAATAAAAATGGGTTGACTACGGCTATTGTAACGCGTTTTGGTAGAAAATCCATTAGCATCTACTTCTTCAACAACGCAATGGAAACTGTCATAAGTTTTTTGCTGTAAAGGTAGAAGCGGGGCCTCGCCAAAAGCAGGAACCACTTCATTGGCTATTTGGCGACCGAAAGCATCGTAGGTAAACTGAGTAGTATTTCCAAAGTGGTCGACGGTTTTTATGATCTGTCCCATTGGATTATAAATGAATGCGTTAGCGGTCGTTATACCCTTTGGCGATCGTTTTTCAACTTTGACAAGCTGGTTATTTTGATCGTAGGAATAGGTAATTTCAAGCCCATTTTCCTCCTGTTTTTCATAAATTAAATTACCTTTTAAATCATAAATGCAGAAGGTAGTCTTGCCTCCTTCCTGCTTAAAGAGTTGTTTTTCTGATGTGCTGATTATCCATCGCTGTAAATCTAAAAGCTCTCCATCTTGAGCGACGGTCCGCGTTTCTATGAGATCCCCCTGCTCTGTGTAGACATAAAATACCCTTTTCAAAGGAACCATTTGCTGCGTTTTTAAATCAAAAGTGCGCTCTTGCAATTCTCTTGCCATGCCTAAAGGATGAAAGTCGCTATAGCATTTTTCTTGTCTGGTTGTCACACAGCTCAAATCGGATTCTTTTAACGAGTTTCCGTTATCATGGGTTTCTGAAATAAGGTAATTCTGATCGTTGTATTGAAAAAAAGATCGGTAAATGATGTTCTGGTGATCTAACAGGAGCTTGGTTTTAAGAAGGCCCCTTTCATTATAAATATATTGGTAACTTTTACCATTTTGCTCTTGCTCAAAAAGGAGTTGCCCTTGATCGGAATATTCATAGCTCGTGCTATAAGTTTCCCCATGCGAAAGTAAATGGCCCTTTTCGACGTGAAGGGGTTCGGTGGCCAAACCGCTCAGGTTTCCTGCTAAAGTTTTTTTGATAAGCCGATCATTTTCATCATACGCATAGAGTTCGCATGATTTAATAAAGCCATCTTCTCCACCAGAGGTTTTACAAATTGGTTGTCCATTTTTCCAAAAAGTTTCCTCTATTCTGTGTAATTTGCCAAAAGCATCGAAATCTTCCACTTTTTCAATTTCATTATCAGCATTATAGTAATAGATTTTTTTAATGCCGGATGAGTGTAAAACCTCCGTGCGAAAAGGGTGGTAGGTAAAATAATAAGAGTAGGCATATTGATCATTTTTGAAATAATTCAGCTGTTTGACTTTTCCGTAAGAGGGATTTTGCATCGGAGAGTCCAATGCATATTCTATATCCACTCGATCGCCATTTGGGTAGGTTTTTCTAGTAATAAGAGTTTTGCGCTCTATTGGATGAGAGCAGTAATTATAGCCACATTGAAAAGCGCCATTTTTTTCTACACGGTCGATAACATAGTGTTGGGGAGATAATTCTTTAAAAAAATAGGTGAGATGATCGCCTGTGCTTGAATGGA
This sequence comes from Chlamydiales bacterium STE3, assembly GCA_011125455.1. Lineage (NCBI taxonomy): Bacteria > Pseudomonadati > Chlamydiota > Chlamydiia > Chlamydiales > Chlamydiales bacterium STE3. Next base: position 7,230 of record VKHO01000016.1, read on the forward strand.
TGGTGCAGGCAGATTCTGTGTAGGAGCAGGTTAAAGTGTGGAGTTTTTGGTAGCCGGGCTTAGAAAAAAAACAGACTTCACTTAAGCGTCCTTTTTCATCATGATAAGTCTTGATTTCCCAATAAGTTTCCAAAGGGACTTTTTTTCGAGGGGATTCTTGTTGAAATAAGTCTGGTAAGTTGAAATGCCACTCGGGAGAAAATTGCATAATCACGCGCTCTTGAGAGCTGTAAGTGCGTATTAAGTGAGCGCCAAAGGGTCCAGGAAGAGCAAGATCTTCGTTCTCTTCTTGCCATTCTCCAGTGATGACATCAATTGTTTCTTCAAAAGATGCAAAGCAAGCTGCATGGTGAACTAGTAATAAAATTAAAATAAATGTTCGCATAAAATAATCTTCTAAAGAAGGGAAAATATGCCATATTTCAATAAAAGTTAAAAGAGAAACAATTAAGAGGCTAATACTCTTTCTAGTAGTAGATAGAGAATTTGTAGGGGGTTAATTCGTGATTATGTTGCACAAAATTCGGTAACATTTACAATCCTGACTATGCTAAATATTGTCATTATTGGTGCAGGCACACTTGGCCGCTATATTGCAACGCTTTTATCAAAAGATAACCATAATATCATTGTTGTGGATAAAGATAAACGCAAGCTAGAAGAAATATCGTGGAATACGGATGTTGCCACAAGGCATGGTGATGGTACTGACTGGCAACTTTTTGATGATCTATTGGAAGCTTTTCCAAATTTCCTACTAGCATTGACAAATGATGATGCTGTGAATTTGGTGGCCTGTTCAATTGCCAAGCAATTAGGTTATCCAGGCACGTTTGCGCGCATTCATGATAATCGTTTTTTAAATAAAACACGCCTTGATTTTTCGCATGTCTTTCATGTGGATCATTTCATTGCCCCAGAACTCTTGGTTGCTAATGAGATGATTAAATCCGTTGTAGGAAAAGGAGCTTATGCATTTGACTTCTTCGCCCATGGTGCTGTACAGCTGTGTACTTTTCGCATGCCAGCTCAATGGAATACACACAGAAGAGCGTTGAAGGATTTACAACTCCCAGAAGGAGTTATGATCGGCATCATTTATCGTGAATCTAAAAATGGCGATCAGATCATTTTCCCTCATGGTGAAGATGTCATCTTACCAGGGGATGAAGTCACTTTTATCGGTGAAACGGAAGCAATGGAGGGTGTGCCTCTTTTCTTGGACAATCCCGCAAAAAGTGTTTCTTCTGTTGTTGTGATAGGAGGATCTTTTACAGCGGTTCAGTTGACAAAATTGCTAGAAAAAAGAAATGTCTCAGTAAGAATTATCGAAAAAAGCTATGAGCGTTGCCAGTCTCTTGCAGAGCAGGTCCCTCATGCAACAATTTTAAACGGCGATGGGCTTGACTTAGAATTTTTAAAGTCTCAAAGGGTCTCTCAATCCGATTTAGTCGTTGCTTGCACGAGCCAGGATGAATTGAATTTAATGATTTGCATGGTAGCGAAGGAAATTCATTGCAAAGATGTTTTAATGGTTCTCTCCAACCCCAGCTATCTTCCGATTTTAGACAAGCTTGAAGTAAGGCATGTCATTTCTCCCTATATTGTGGCTGCTAACCGCATTTTATCAAACGTTTATGCAGAGACGATTAATTCCTTAGTATCATTGTATGAAAATCGTGCCGAAGTCATCGAAGTAAAGGTTTCCATGGATTCTCAAGTCATCGGCATTCCTATTAGCGATTTAGGTCCTTTGCTCCCTAAGGATTTTCTTATTGCCATGATTCAAAATAGAGGCCGTTTGATGGTTGCCAATGGAAATCGGATCATCTCTCCCGGAGATACGGTCATTGTGGTGATGAGTCCTAAACATATGGCAGATCTAGGAGATATTTTTTAAAATGCTCTACAAAAGCATTAGCCGCATTGTGGGTTTTTATTTATTGATTTTTGCGGTTGTACTCCTCATTCCTTTCTGTTTAGCTCTTTACTACCAACTTCTCAACGATCCTGTTTCCCATCCACAGCACTATACAGCAGACGATTTTTTTTATACTCTCTTGATCGCTTTATCTCTGGGTGGGGTGTGCGTTTATATTGGCAGAAATGCTTCCGGCAATATTTATAGAAAAGAGGGCTTAGCGGCAGTGGTTTTAATATGGCTGCTGACTCCCGCAATCAGTGCAATTCCATTTCTGACAAGCGGTACGCTAGATAGCTTTTGGCAGGCCTATTTTGAGATGGCCTCTGGCTATACAACAACAGGATCGACAATTCTCCATGCCAAAAAATTTAATGCTCAGGGCGAAGAAATACCAATAGAAAGAATAATTGAGGGAGTTAGAGATACAAAGTATCTTTTTTACGGTACGGTCAGCCCGGTGAGAGATCCAACAACTGGGGAAGTTGTTAAGGAGGGGATTGAAGCAGTGGAGCGAACGCTCCTTTTCTGGCGTAGCTTTACCCAATGGCTCGGTGGTGGAGGAATCGTCGTCTTATTTGTCGCCATTTTGCCATTGCTAGGTGTTGGGGGGAAGGTGCTCTTTCAGTCAGAAGTTTCGGGGCCTAGTAAAGGAAGTATTACCCCGCGCATTAAAGAAACAGCTCTACAGTTATGGCAAATTTATATTTTTCTAACATTGGCTCAAATCTTTATGTTAGCTGTAATGGAGCCTACTCTTCCTCTTTTTGATAACGTTACAATTGCTTTTTCAACAATTTCAACGGGTGGTTTTTCAGTTCGCAATACCAGCTTGGCAGCTTACCAAAGTGTTGCAGTTGAATGGGTTGTCCTTTTTTTTATGATTGTTGGAAGTGTCAACTTTACCCTCTACTATTATATTGTTCGTGGAAAACTTTTTAAACTTTATGAGACGGAATTTGTCCTTTTCATTTTTTTAATGGGTTTTTTGGCCATTTTTGTCTCTTGGCTTATTATCGATAGCCAAATGGTGATGTTGACCGGGATTATGGATGGGGTGTTTTCTTTAGGTCCATCGTTGCGCTATGGGGTATTTCAATTGGTTTCTGCAATGTCTTCGACAGGATTTTCTACTATAGATTACGATGTTTGGCCCTTTACTGCCCAATCTCTTTTGTGGATTGCGATGTTTTTTGGAGGAATGTCAGGATCTACAGCAGGGGGAATTAAAACAATTCGCCTCTACATGTTATTTCGTATTGCTCAATACAAAGTCGAATCCCTTTTCAGGCCTGAAAATGTTCGCCTTTTCCAAATAGGAAACTGGGAAGTTGATAGTAGTCGTGCGGCAACGGTTTTAACGTTTTTTCTTGTTATTGCAGCAGCCTCTGTTTTTGGCACATTGGTCTATATTTTTGATGGCGTTGACATGGAGACTTCGATCGGGCTTGTGGCTTGTATGGTGAATAATACGGGTTTAAGCTTTCGGATGGCAGGGCCGCAGTTTTCCTGTGCTTTTCTTTCCGATTTTGATTTGTTTATTTCTTCTTTTTTAATGATTTTAGGTCGGTTAGAGTATTATTCCTTGTTAGCCGTTCTTGTTCCTGCTTTTTGGCGAAAAGATAGCTGACTCTCTTTCTCTAAATTTTAAATCTAAGTATTCTACATTTTTAATTAAGGAAATCTTTTTGGAAACACTACGTATTAAACTCAAAACAGGATACCCCTCTGAATTAGCTTGGCAACAATTAGAAGCTGCGGGAGAGACAGTTCTCTTTTCTTCTGAAACCGCAGAGGGCCAATGTGAGCTTTATCTAAAAAAAACGCTATTTTTAAAAGAATATGAGTTTGTAGATAGCATTGCTTCCGTTGTTTTAGATGATGTTAATTGGGATAAGCAATGGCAAGAGCATGCTCCTCAATTTTATAATGGAATGATGCACCTTGATCTTAATCCTTATGGTTGTGATGAAAAGCTTTTGTTAAAACCGGGACCAGGTTTTGGTGATCTATCTCATGTCACAACAAATTTAGTGCTATCGATGATGCCTCACGACCTTAAAGGAAAAGTTGTCTTAGACATAGGTTCCGGAAGCGGAATTTTAACACTTGCAGCCTCAGCCTTTGGAGCTTACCAGACAGTGGGTGTGGAAATCGACACATCGGCGATTCAGCATGCTGAAGAGAATGCGCAACTGAATCACTTGGAAAAGCGCGTGCAATTTTTGACCCCAAGTCAAATTACTCTATTAGAAGTTTCTAAGCCCTATTTAATTCTTATGAATATGATTGTTAAAGAACAAAAAATGGCGTGGAAGATGATTCAGCTGCCTAAAAAAGCTTATGGAGAGGCTGTGACCTCTGGGGTATTAGAGGAGGAAAAAGAGGCTTACCTAGAAATTACTCGTTCTTGGGGCTGGGAATTGCAAGAAGAATTAAGCCAAGATGGGTGGCTTGGCCTAAGATTTATTTTTGGAACAAGAGGACTTTGAGTCTCCACAAGGGCAACATTCTTTTGGTTTTGCTGCTGCTCCATTTACGTAATCGGTGATGTAGTAGCCGCTGCCCGTAAAATTTAAGCCGATCCCCCCTCCTACACCTCTCATTAAAGTATTTTCTGAACATTTTGGACAGTTGTTGAGAGGCTCATCGGTAATTTTCTGTAAGATTTCAAGGGTATTTTTGCACTTTGTGCATTTATATTCGTATGTAGGCATTGTTTTTCTCTTCTTGTAAGTAAATAGGGGCTATTTCTAGCCCCACGTTTTTTGCGAAACAGTGGATTACATGTCCATTCCCATACCACCCATGCCCATGCCACCCATTCCGCCCATACCCATACCGCCCATGCCACCCATGCCCATTCCATCCATTCCAGGCATTGCACCGGCTTTTGCTTTTGGTTTTGGCTTGTCGGTGATCATTGCAGCAGTCGTTAAGAGCAGTGAGGCCACAGAGGATGCATGAGTAAGCGCACTCTCAGGAACGAAAGCAGGATCAATTACGCCTGCTTTGACGAGATCAGTGAACTCGTCCAGCAACCCATTATACCCCATAGCTCCTTGTGCTTCGTAGATTTTTTCAGCGATCAAGTTCCCTTGCTTGCCACAGTTGTTTGCAATTTCCGTTGCTGGAGCAAAGCATGCTTGTCTTACGATAGAAGCGCCGACTTGCTCATCACCGGACAACTTTAAAGTATCAAGCTTTCTTACCGCTCTTAAAAGGGCAACTCCACCGCCAGGGACGATGCCTTTCGCTACAGCTGCACGTGTTGCATGTAGAGCATCTTCTACACGAGCTTTCTTTTCCTTCATCTCTGTTTCTGTCGCCGCGCCAACATTGATGACTGCAACGCCGCCGACCAATTTGGCAAGTCGCTCTTCTAGCTTTTCCTTGTCATATTTTGAGGTTGCGGGATTAGCCAGTTCGGCCTTAATTTGTGCAACCCTTTCCTTAATCGCAGAGGTGTCACCTGAGCCATCGACAATAGTCGTCTCTTCTTTAGAAACCTTAACCGTTTTAGCGTGGCCCAAAACTTCTGGACCCACTTCTTCAATCTTTAAGCCGACATCTTCTGAAATAACAGTTGCTCCTGTTAAAACGGCAATATCTTGCAGCATAGCCTTGCGGCGATCTCCGAACCCTGGCGCTTTAACAGCGCAAATAGGCAATCCAGCTTTAAGCTTATTGAGAACTAAAGTAGCAAGTGCTTCTCCATCAATATCTTCAGCGATGATTAGCAAAGGCCTTGGGCCCTTTTCCATCGTTTTCTCTAGAAGAGGGACAAGGTCTTTTGCGTTAGAGATCTTTTTATCTGTGATAAAAACGAAAGCATTGCTTAGTTCAGCAGTCATGTTTTCAGGATTCGTGACGAAATAAGGAGAGACATAGCCCTTATCAAATTGCATCCCTTCCACAACGTCTAATACTGTGTCTATTCCTTTGGCATCGGCTACAGTGATAATACCGTCTTTGCCTACTTTGTCCATTGCGTTAGCGATGATTTGTCCTATCTCAGGATCGTTATTGGCTGAGATAGTCGCAATTTGTTTTACTTCATTGGACGTATTGATGGGAACGGCAATCTCATTAAGACCTTTTAAGATGGCTTCGACAGCGAGATCGATCCCGCGTTTAATGCTCATCGGATTTGCTCCAGCTGCGACATTTTTGACACCAGCAGTAAAGATAGCTTCCGCTAAAACAATTGCTGTTGTTGTTCCATCGCCTGCTACATCGGATGTTTTAGAAGCCACTTCTTTAACAAGTTGTGCTCCCATGTTTTCAAATTTGTCTTTGAGTGATACCTCTTTTGCGACAGTCACGCCATCTTTTGTGGAAAGAGGAGAACCAAACCCTTTGTTGATGACCACATTGCGCCCTTTAGGACCTAGCGTAACTTTAACAGTTTTTGCAAGAGTCTTAACCCCTTTTAAAAGGGATTTTAGAGCATCTCCATGGAATTGTAATAATTTTGACATTGCTGATTTCTCCTTCAATTACACGGTAAGAACGCCAAGGATGTCATCTTCGGACATAATAAGATATTCTGCATCTTCTTCTTTTACTTCTGTTCCAGCATAGGAACTAAATAGAACGCGATCGCCTTCTTTTAAACTAAGAGGCTGAACCTTGCCCTCTTCATCAGCTTTTCCAGGCCCTACCGCAATCACGATGCCTTCTTTTGGTTTTTCTTGAGCTGTGTCTGGCAGTAAAATGCCGCCTTTCGATGTCTGAGCTTTAGAGCGCTGTACAAGTACACGGTTGCCAAGAGGTTTAATCTTCTGCTTCTGCATGTCACTATCTCCTGTTAATAGTTTATGAAGTTGATATTTTATGGAGCCTTTCTTTTTTTCGCAAGAGGAGAGGCGTTTTTTTTAGCAATCGATAGCTGAGAGTGCCAAATCTATTATTGGCCTGCGTAATCTGCTAAAAGATACGTTTTGCGTTTTTCCAAAAATCGCCTGCGCTCCTTTTCATCTATTGCGCGCATTGCCCATTGAATAGGTCTTTTTTGAGAGAGAAGGGGCCAAATTTTGTCCGTTCCTAATACTTGATTAAACATGCGCTGGCGGTGCTGAGCTCCCCTTAGCCCTTCTTTAAATTGGTCAGGATAGAGGTGTTTAAGGGTGGCAATGATGACATACTGGATTGTAATAGGCTTGTACTTAAGTGAATCTTGGATAGAAATCAATGCTCCTTGGCAATTTTCATTGACATACTTGCCATAAAACGGCTTAAAGTAAAAAGGAGAAAAGTGAACACCGGGAATTTTTTGCTGATTCAGGTTTTCGCAAAAGGTGGGGGCATCAATCCAGGGAGCTCCAATGACTTTAAATGGCAGAGTATAACCTACACCAATGCTGACAATGCCGAGCTCTCCTACAATTCCTGTGACAGGATAATAGAGAGGGGTATCTGCCTCAGGAATATGAGGACTTGTTGGCACCCATGGTAGTCCAGTATCCTTAAAGTTCATCGATCTGCGCCAGCCTTTCATTGGAATGACATCTAATTGGCAGCCAATAACATATTCTTCGTTAAAAAATTTAGCTAGCTCTCCTACCGTCAACCCGTGGCAATAAGGAACGTTGATGTATCCTACAATGGAGCGTAATTTAGCATCCAGTAACGGTCCATCAACTGTAATACCATTGATAGGGTTTGGGCGGTCTAACACCATTACCTTAATATTGCGTTTAGCCGCTTCTTCCATGACATAAAATAGCGTTGCTATATAAGTATAGGATCTAGAGCCTATATCCTGGATGTCATAGATGAGCACATCAATTCCTTGCAGCATCTCTGTCGTTGGCCGTTTTGTTTCACTGTAGAGGCTATAAACGGGAACCCCGCAGATAGAGGAAATTTTTTTTCCTTTCTCTTCTGCATAATCACTGCCGTAAAGGCCATGTTCGGGGGTAAATAAAGCGACCATCTTGAACAGTTTAGACTGTTCCCTCAAGAGTTCAAAAGTGGAGCGCATTTCTTTGTTGATGGCTGTTTGGTTCGTGACTAGTCCAATTTTTTTCCCTTTTAATTTGGACAATTGTTGCTCTTCTTCCAAAAGCACATCAATGCCAACAGTGACTTTTGCAAAAAGAGTCATTGTATAAAAAGAAAGAATACAAAGAATAGGAAAAAGGAATCGCCTGTCCATAAAATAATTTTTTGTCGGAATTTAAAAATTTAAGGGTTGCAATGAGTTTTTCTTCTCACCTACACGAAGCCAAGGACATTCTTTTAAAATGTAAAGATAAGCCTCTTTCTTTAGAAGAAAAAATTCAGGTTTCCATTGAACTAGCGGTTTGCCTTATGGATTTAGCTCATAGCTTGGAGTCGAAAAAGGCAAAAGCTTTTCAAAAAGAACTATCCCTAATGATCAAAGATCCTAAGGGAAAGGTTTTTGCTGCAGATATTGCGGATCAGATTTTTAGGAGTCAGTCATCAGCACGTGCTGCTGATCAGTTCACCTTTCTGCTGCAGCATTACGGGATTCCTCCTTTTATCCAAGGTTATAAAAGATGGGGGCTTTATCTTTTTCAAGCGATTGGAAAATGGGTTCCCCATTTCTTGGTTCCGTTTGTGCAACGAAGGATTCGCAAAGAAAGCCAGCATGTCATTTTATCAGGTGAAAAAAAGTCCTTGCATGCCTACCTGAAACAACGTAAAGCACAGGGTGTAAGAGTCAACCTCAATCGTATAGGCGAAGCAATTTTAGGCGAAGATGAAGCCTCAAGACGGTTAAATATCTATCTTGAAGATCTAGCCAATCCAGAAATTGCCTACATCTCGGTAAAAAGCTCGTCCATTTACAGCCAAATCAATCTCCTTGCTTGGGAGGCAACTGTTTCTGTTCTTTCTGATAGACTTAGAGCCCTTTATCGCGCAGCAGATAAAAATCAATACTGCTGTGGAGACAAAAAAATCCCCAAGTTTGTGAATCTTGATATGGAAGAGTACCGGGATTTATTGTTAACGGTAACGGTATTCAAAAAAGTTTTAGATGAGCCAGAGTTTCTTCACACATCAGCAGGTATTGTACTGCAAAGCTATCTGCCCGATTCCTATATAATTCAGCAAGAGCTGACAGAATGGGCTTTGAAGAGGATAAAAATGGGAGGGGCTCCCATCAAAATCCGTATTGTCAAGGGGGCAAATTTAGCGATGGAAAAAGTCGAAGCTTCCATGCGTGATTGGAATCAAGCGCCTTATCTATCGAAGCAAGAAACGGACGCTAACTTTATCGCGATGACCCACTATGCAATACATTCTGAACGGGCCAAAGCAGTGCATATCGGGATCGGCAGCCATAATGTCTTGGACGTCGCTTATGCTCTTGTCAATCGGGCTGCTAACTCAGTGGAAAAATGGGTTAACTGTGAAATGCTGGAAGGGATGGCAGACGGGATGTCTCGAGCAATTCAAATGGTGACGGGAGAAGTATTGCTCTACTCTCCGGTAGTTAAAAAAGAGCAATTTCAAAATGCGATCTCTTATCTTGTGCGAAGGCTGGATGAGAATACAGCAAAGGAAAACTTTTTAAGCCATTATTTTGGGTTAAAAATTCCTTCTCCAGAATGGCATGAGCAGGTGCTGCGATTTCGACAATCATGTCAGGAAAAATCTTATGTTTCTCACCAATCTCAAAGAAAACAAGATCGTCAAGATTGTTGTGCTGAAGAAAACAGTCCCGGTTTTAAAAACGAAGCCGATACGGACTGGTCTTTACCAAATAACCGTCTTTGGATTAAGCCTTATCTCAAAAAATGGCAAGAATTGTCCAATCTTAAAGTGCCTTTGGTCATTGATGCTGAAAGCATTGAGCATCAGGGATCAGGACTTTATGTGGGAAAGAGCCCTTCTCTAGTGGACAAACCTCTTTTTCACTACTCTATAGCTAACCAAGAAGAAATTGAACGCTCTGTCCAAACAGGTCTTAAAGCTTTTGAGAGCTGGAAAAAGACTTCTGTAGAGGAGAGAGGAACTTTATTAAGAAAAGTAGCCCAAGGAATCAGAGAGCGTCGAGGAGATCTGATTGGCGCGATGTGCATTAACACAGGGAAGACAGTGCTTGAAGCAGACCCTGAAGTTTCTGAAGCCATTGATTTTGTTGAATACTATTGTCAATCTGTAAAAGAGCTGCATCACCTTGAGGATATTCGTTGGCATCCTAAGGGGCTTGTTTTAATCGCTCCTCCATGGAATTTTTCTTGTGCAATTCCCACGGGAGGAATTATAGCTGCTCTTGCCACTGGAAATACCGTTTTATTTAAACCAGCCCAAGAAGCCGCTTTAGTTGGCTATGAGCTTGTGAAAATTTTTTGGGAAGCAGGGATTAGCAAAACGGTTTTACAGTTCATTAACTGTTTAGATGAGCCTGAGGGCAGCCGATTAGTTAGAGATCAGCGCTTAGCAGCTGTGGTTCTTACGGGAGCCACCGCTACTGCAGAGCTGTTTTTGAAATTACGTCCTGACCTTGATTTAATCGCCGAAACAGGGGGTAAAAATGCAATTATTGTGACTGCCATGGCCGATAGGGACTTGGCGATCAAAGACATCGTGCAATCAGCTTTTGGCTATTCAGGTCAAAAATGCAGTGCCTGTAGTTTATTAATCCTCGAAAAGGAAGTGTACAACGATCCCTTTTTTAAAGAGGCATTAAAGGACGCTGCGAAAAGTCTTAAAGTGGGCTCTCCGTTTGATCTTACCTCAAAAGTAAATCCTCTGATTAAACCCCCTGAAAATGCTTTGTTACGCGGCTTAACGTCTCTTGAGCCTGGAGAGAGTTGGCTTCTGCAGCCTCAACAAGACTCCCAAAACCCTAATCTATGGAGTCCCGGCATCAAGTGGGGCGTCCAAGAAGGCAATTTTACCCATCAGACAGAATTTTTCGGGCCATTGCTTGGCGTTATTTGTGCTGAAAATCTCGAACATGCCATCCGCATTGCGAATGGTTCAAAATACGGGTTAACTTCTGGGCTCCATAGCCTAGATCTAAGAGAGCAGCGATATTGGAGGAAGAAGATCATTGCTGGCAATTGCTATATTAATCGCACAATTACAGGGGCAATTGTTGCAAGGCAGCCTTTTGGTGGTTGTAAGGATAGCAGTTTTGGAAAAGGGGCAAAGGCCGGGGGCCCTAATTATTTGCACCAATTTATGAGGGCGGAACAAGTGGGGGAGCCTTTCCACCATGAAGAACTACCCGACTACCTTAAAAAGCTAATGCATTTAAAATTTCTTACTACAGAACAAAAAAAAGAGTGTGAAATCGCTTTCAAGAGCTATTGCTATTTTTATAAACACTACTTTTCTCGCAGCCACGATCCTCTAAAAATTTTGGGACAGGATAATATCCTTCAATACGTCCCTCGCGAACAAATTGTATTGCGTATCCACCAACAAGATGCATTGGAAGATTTGATCAAAATTGTGGGTGCTTGTTGGTTGACGAACACACCACTTGAATTAAGTGTTGCTAAGGCCCCTCCTTTGCTTGTCTCGCTTGGGATACCAATCCATGAGGAATCAGATGAGGGGTTTTTAAAAAGGATAAGCACAAGAGCCTTTAGCCGAATACGCCTCTTAAAAGCCCCTTCTGAGCCATTTTATAAAGGCTTAGCTGCATTATCTTGTCGCCTTCATAGCGGAGCTGTGCTGAACAATGGACGACTTGAGTTAGTAAACTATTTACGAGAGGTAGTTTTCAGTATTGATTATCATCGCTATGGGTATTTAGGAATTCGGGAAAATAAGCCAAAAAAAGATTGTGTAACAGACCAAAAGTGCAATTCTTGTAAGAATCATAAGTGTTAACTTAGCTTATGCTTTGAGATTTTTTTCAGAAGTTCAGAAGAAAATTGTAAGCAATAAAATAAGGACTATCTTACCATAAAGGGGTGCTCGAGAGCTTAGCAAACGTTTGCTACAGTAAAAAGCCTCTTACACCCCTCAAAACATCATCTAAAGGGTTCCTTGATCCTTCCTCCAAAAATAAAATTATTTTAAAATTCGTTGACAATTTCGTTTTTTAAAAATATAAATTTTACAGACCTTGCGCAAAAATTTCTTTGCAACAGTTTTTAATGAGAGGTTTTTATGAAACTAAGGCACTGCTTAGCATCTTTTCTACTGATCGGATGTTTTTTGGCTTGTTCTTTTGTAGAAGCTGGATCCTATCAAAGGTTTTGCGAAACTAGTAAAATTTATGTCGATCCGCATCAAGTGCGCATTTTCCCTGAACATTTTTCATTTGTCAATGAAGCAGGGGAAACAGAAATCACCTATCATTTATTTTGCGATGAGGGGGGTGTTTACACTATAGGCCCCCACTACCAGTGCCTTGGATGTGGAAAATGGGCGCGAACAAATTTTTGTGTCAATACGAGTTGTCCGCTCTATAGCAAGGTAATCTATTGATTCATTCTCGGAGATGGGATCTCAAAGGGAGATCCTATCTAAAAATTAAAAAATATATAAAAAAAAGAAGATTAAATGATGAAAAAAACACTCGCAATGATTTTACTATTCGGCTTACCCATGATCTATGCGGTAAGGACTTCACAAGACTTGTCTAGCAACAGTCATTTTATTGTTAGCAGCACAGCGGGAGCAGCAGATCTATCCTCCGAGCCTTTTATGCTTGCTAAGAAGGACAATATAAAACAAGCTGTTGATAGATATATTAAAGAGTTACAAGGAGATTGAAAACCTCTTTTTCCCTTACAATGGTTTTATTAAGTCCTTTGTAAGGGCTCCCTTTGTTATCGAGCAGTTTTTCTTCTTATGGAATGAAGGAGAGTAGTAGTTCATCCATAAAAGTTGTTGCCTGAATTGCTCTAATAAATTTGTTTGGTGTTTCTCTGGAGCAGAAACTATGCCCTGCAGCATTTTCTTTTCTAGCCTTGGCAGCTCTTCTGGATATTCCTTAAGCAAATCTTGCCTTTTCAAGAACTTTTTGCACGTGAGGAGATAGCTTTAGCCAGGCAGGGGTTGGCCAAAAAATGGCCATAAAAAAGGAGATGTAGAAAAGTCTGTTCATAAGCTAAAAATTATTGATCGCATCTCTTTTTTCTTACACTAGGGAAGTGCAAGTGCTGAAAATGGCTAGAGAACTTTTGGAAGAGTTATATTGACTTCCGTAAATTGGCCGGGTTCTGATTGAATTAAGATGCTCCCCCCATGTTCCTGGATGATGATGTCTTGACTGATCGATAGACCCATCCCGGCACCTTTTCCTGCTGGTTTTGTAGTAAAGAAAGGGGCAAAGATATTTGCTTGTACTTTTTTAGAGATGCCCACACCGTTGTCGCGGATTATAATGACAATACGGTTAATTTCATTTTTTGTCGTAATTGACACAATAGGGGAGTAATCTTCCTTTAATTCTTGTTTCTTTAAGTCTGTTGCGTAGCATGCATTATCGATTACATTGTAGAAAACGCGGCCTAGATTTTGTGGATAAACATTCAACAGTCCGACATGCGGATCGTAATTGGTCTCTATAGTTAGTGAAAAAAAAGGATCTTTTTTATAATAACTATGATACACCAAATCGGCGTAATCGCGTATGAGTTTATTGATGTCTGTCGGTTCTTTAATTGTTTCAATTTCCCGTGCACTTTTTAGTATGGATGTGAGGATTTCATCCGCCTTTTTGCTGTGCGTATAAATTTTTTGTAAATTGAGTTCAATGAGATTAAAGGCATCAAGTTGGTTAGCCTCTGGTAGTGTTTCCTTTAATTCTTCTACAAGTTTTTTACTTAAATCCGCAAAGTTGTAGATATAATTCAATGGGTTGCGTAATTCTGTTGCAATTCCTTTAGTTACAATCCCTAAAGAGACCAGTTTTTCTTGTTGGATAAACTTTTTCTGCATTTCTTTGATTTGATTTAAGGTCTCCTGCAGCTGCTGATTTTTTTCATTTAACTCACGAGTTCGATCATAGACCCTTCTTTCCAGATTATGGCTGTAATCTTCAAGTTTTTCGTTAGTGGTTTTGAGTTCATCGGTCAATTTGGCTTGTTGGAGATAAAGAAGCGAATTTTCTAGGGAGGTTGCAATTTGCGTTGTTAATAATTTTAAAATTTCAATTCTTTCTGGGGTGAAAGCTTTTGTCGTTAGGTTATTCTCGAGGTAAAGAGCGCCGATCACTTTTCCTTGATGGAGCAAAGGAAAGCAGAGAATTGACTGCGGTTTTTTTTCGCTAATATAAGAATCGGTAGCAAAGAGGCTTTCATTAGCAGCATCGTCTAAAACGATTTGTTCCTTAGTTCTCAAAACATAATTAATGATTGCTGTTGAGAGTTCATGCTTTTTGTCTTTTAGAGGAACAGACTTAATGAGAGGTTGGTTTCCTGATTCTGTAGTAACGGTGGCTTCAACGGCCCAATTGCCCTCTTTTTCTAAAATAAGAGCAGCTTTCTGAGCTCCTGCAGTTTCAATCAAAATTTTCATTAACTGCGCTAAAAGTTTTTCTAGGACAATTTCACTTGAAATGGAATGGATCGCTTTAATGACTGCCATAAGGTCTAAGGAAGGTTGTCGGCCGATATCATCAGATTCTAGTGCACTGTGCGGTTGTTCGAGAGTCGGTCTCGTACTAAAGGGGAAAAATGTGGGGTTCTGTTTTTCTAATTGGACCACTTTTCCGCTGGCACCCCAACGGTAATAAGCATAATGAGCATCTTGAAAGTACTGTTTTGCTAGATGGGCTTTATTTTGCAATAAATAAAATTTACCAAAAAGCTCACTTGCAATCCCTTCATTTTGTGTGTAACCATTTTCTCTAGCAGAGGCAATGGATGCGTCATAAGATTCGACTGCTTCAGAATTCCGTCCATTAAGCCGGGCCAACTCTGCTTTGATAAGTAAATACTTGTGTAAGTTATTAGAAGGAACGGCTTTGGCCCAAATATGCAGGCGTTTGAGAATCCCTTTAATTTTCACTTGATAGCTTTTTTGCATACTTACATCCCTACTTGCATAAAGAGCACAAAGACCGAGTGCGTGGTAGAAATCATTTTCAAGGCGCATGGGTTGCCCTATTGCAACGTGCGTGAGTGCATCTGTTTCCTTGCCGATTTCTTCTAGTTTGTCGAATTCGCCAAAGAGATAACAAACTTGCATTTTAAAGGTGTAGGCGAAGTAGAGGGTAATCCAAAAATTATTTTCAATAAGCGCTTTAATATAGTGGCCTTCGCTGAAGCCCTCTGAATTTAATGATGCTGGATTATCTGTTAATCCTTTTAGTGCTAAAATCGTTTGACGAAGAGCAATAAAGACATAGCCGCGATTATGTGATTTGACTTTAACACAATAGTCAATACTAGCTTTAATTTGCTCCATAAGGTCGTCTACGTTATCACTGATAAGGTATTTATCGACAATCATCATTCCTAAGCAAAATACAGCGGTATTGAAATCCCCAATGCTAGTACTCATTTCGTAGCCAGTTTGGAGAATGCTAACACTTGTTTTTAAATGATTACGCGTCGGATTTAAAAAAGTGCCTACAAATGATTTCGTAGGAGCCACCCACTTTTGATCTTCAAATTTACGATTCAAATCTAAAGCAAGCTGACCAAAATCAAAGGCAGTTGTAAAGTCTTCAAAAAGTGCATTAAGCATGATACCATAGCATGCATAGAGATAAGCAGAGGTTGGAGCATTGCCATATTTTAGCGTGAGGTTGAGTCCTTTAATGACGACAAGAGCAAATAGCTCCTTGCTTTTTAAGTAAGCTGGCGTCACAAGAAAAGCCATGAGCGTTAAAATATCAAGGTGTTCCCGGTTGGTCACAAGGGGTAAGTTCTTAATGTCTTCAAGGGTAGTCGTAAGGAGTTTAGCTTTTAAAAATAAAAACTCCTTGAGGATATGCAGTTTTAGCATGCGCGAAGGCAAATGAATGCCCATCAATTTAAGGGCGTTTCGCCCGAATTTGATCGCTTCATCATATTGGATGGAGCTGACGTTTAACTTGACCTTTAGAGTGTCGATTAAGACTTTTTCATGGATGGTTCTTGCATATTCCATGATGAGGTCAAAAAGGCGTGAAGCTTCCTCGTAATTGAGCAGTAAATACTCACATTCTGCTGCTGCTAAATAAATATCGAAGGTGAGTTGATACTCTATATCCCATTTATTAGTTGGGAGGAACTCAAGTCCCGTTTTTAAAAAACCAAGTGCTGTGCCATAGGCGACAGAGCGCATGGCACGTTGTGCGGCAAGAAAATTCATTTTCGAAAGGTTTTTGCGTTCTTGTTCATTCGTTATCAGTTCAGCTGCTTGGTTAAGCTGTGTAATAATTTCAAAAATATGTTCTTCTAATTGATGTCCATTGTATCTTTGTAGAAGAATACGACCAATTTTAAGGTGATAATTTTTTCTCTCTAAAGGTTCTGCCATGATGTAAGCGGCTTGTAAAATCTTATCATGCTGAAAGCGAAAGGCCTGTGAAGGACTTTGGTAATGAAGGGTTTCTGTAAGTTCTTTACTATCGCTCCAAAGGTAATTGAGGGCATCTTCGCTCGGCAAAATAAATCCATCATGAATGGCTTCCATCAGAAAGTTCATAACATCATGAAGGGGTTTATCCGCAATTCTTGCAATGAGTCGAACATCGAAATGGGTGCCTACGCAGGAAGCAATTTTAAGAATTTTTTGTGTTTCCAAAGAACATTTCTGCAGTTTCAAAATTAAAAGATCGACAACATTATCTGAGACATTTAAAGAGGCAATTTTTTCGGTATCCCAGGTCCACTTATTATCGACTACAGTTAAATAGTGTTCTTCATACAAAAAAGTTAAAAGCTGGTTGATGAAAAAAGGGTTGCCTTGCGTTTTTTCCGTAATTAATTTGGCGAGCTTTTTCGAAGCAGCTTCACTAGAATGTAAGCTATCCATTAGCAGCTCTTCAACATTGGCTAAATTTAAAGGAGGGACTTCAATTTCGGAAATGGCTCCGCCATTTTTTATAATGCGTTGTGTTGTCGTCATTAGAGGGTGGAGTAAAGAGACTTCATTATTGCGATAAGAGCCGATCAAAAAAAGTCCTCTTGTCTTTAAAGTTGTGAGAATAATTTCAATAAGGTGTAAGGAGGCAGTGTCAATCCACTGGAGGTCATCGAGGTGAATAACAAGAGGCGTTTCATGTGTAGCATAAAGAGAAATAAAGCGTTGGAAAAAGAAGTTGAACCTGTTTTGTGTTTCTTGAGTGTCAAATTCTTGAGAAGGCAGACGCTCTCCAAAAATGTACTGCAATTCAGGAATTAGCTCAATAATGACGGGGGCATTGCTGCCAAGAGCTTCCTTTAGCCTTTCTCTCCATTTAGCAATTGTCTCATCACTTTCTGTAAGAATTTGTTGAATCAAGTCCTGAAAAGATTCGATAAACGCATGGTAAGGAATTCCCTTTTTAAATTGATCAAATTTGCCGGAAATAAAAAAGCCGTTATTTTCTAACACCGGTTTTCGAATTTCATTGACTAGCGAAGTTTTTCCAATGCCAGCATAACCCGAAATCAGCATCATCTGTGTTGTTCCCTCGCAAACTTCATTAAAAGCTACTAAAAGACGGTGGATTTCTCTCTCTCTGCCATAAATTTTTTGAGAAATTTGAAGCTTGCGAGCCACATCGTTATGTCCGAGAGGGAAAGCCTCGAGGTTTTTGTGTTCTTGAACTTCTTGTAGGCAGTACTCTAAATCTTGGAGAAGGCTAAAGCTGCTGCTGTAGCGTTCCTCTGCTTTCTTTGCCATAAGCTTCATAATTATATCAGAGACAGGAACCGGGATTTTGGGATTAACTTGATGGGGTGATAGCGGTGTTTTTGCAATATGGGCATGCACTAATTCCATCGAGTCGACAGTTTTAAAGGGGAGTTCATGAGTAAAAATTTGGTAGAGTGTGACGCCTAAGGAATAGAAATCAGCGCGATAATCGACCTCCCTATTCATTCTGCCTGTTTGTTCCGGAGGCATATAAGCTAATGACCCTTCAAGTAAAGTCGGATTTTTAATAGAAAAGCGCTGTTTAGGAATTCTCGTTGCATAGGTAAACCCAGTGAGTTTAACTTCTAAGTTTTTTGGATCGATGAGGATATTTCGGGGTTGGATATCTTTATGAATCACCTCTTGAGACTGCAATTCTCCCAATGCTTTGACGATATGGATGGCAATGGTTAAAGATTGGGCGAGGTTGAACTCATGGGTGTGTAGAATTTTTTCTAATAGAACCAAATCGGTGGGGTCTTCCAAAATTAGATAATATTTTCCTTGGTAAACTTCTAATCCTAAAGCTCTTATGATAGAGGATGCCTGCAGGCTCGATAGCAATTCGTACTCATTTTTTAGGCGGCAGACATCCTCAATACGGGGATGGGAAGTCGAAAATGTCTTAATTAAAACAGGTATGTGGTCGGCTTCTCTAATGCCCCTATAGGTCGTATGCTTTAAACCATGGCCGACTTCTCGGAAAATAATGTAATTTGGAAGTGTAACACTCATACCTTTCTTTTATCTGGAATCTATCTTTTCGTCATCTAATAATGGTAATATTAATTTTAGTTTAATTAATTTTTGGGATCAAATTAATGTAAAAAAAATAATTTGTGTTTCTATTGTTATATGCTATTTGGGGGAAGCTATACACAAAATTTTATGCTGTGGCTTCTGTATTTTTAAGGAAGTACATGTTAAAATTTTTACATGGAATATTTAAAGAATCTCAATGAAGAACAAATTGAAGCTGTAACAACAATTGATGGGCCAGTGCTTGTATTAGCAGGGGCAGGATCAGGCAAAACACGTGTTGTGACCTCACGCATCATTCATCTCATCAAGTCAGGTATTGCGCCTTCTCATATTTTGGGTTTGACCTTTACAAATAAAGCTGCCCAGGAAATGAAGGACCGTGTCAATAAGCTTACACAAAACCACGTATGGATTAGTACGTTTCATAGCTTAGGGGTGCGTATTCTAAGGGAGTCTATTGGTGTATTAGGCTACCAGCGAGATTTTGTGATCTATGACGAAGATGATTCTGAAAAACTTTTGCGTACTTGCCTTAGCGAAATGGGGGAGAAAGAAAAGAAGGGGGACGCGAGAGCGATTCGTGCTCTTATCTCGAAAGTGAAAAATAATTTAATCAATGCCGATTATGTGGACACGGAGTCGCTTTCGCCTTCTTTTCAGGATAAATTCCCTGCAATTTACGAACGATATGTGGCTCGTTGCAAAGAATGCAATGCTGTTGATTTTGACGATCTGCTTTATTTGCCCGTTAAATTATTTAGAGAATTTCCCGAAGTTCTTGAGCATTACCAACAAAGATTCCGCTACTTGCTAATTGATGAGTACCAAGATACAAATGAGGCGCAGTACACCTTAGTAAATAGTCTTGTTGAAAAGTCCCATAACGTTTTTGTGGTAGGAGATCCCGATCAGTCCATCTATTCGTGGCGTGGGGCTAATTTAAATAACATTTTGCATTTTGAAAGAGATTATGCAGGTGCAAAAGTTGTGCGCTTGGAGCGAAACTACCGTAGTCGAAGCAATATCCTGCAAGCTGCTAATGATCTGATTAGCAATAACTTACAAAGATTTAAAAAAAATTTATGGAGTGATTTAGGAGAGGGTGCTAAAATTCGTCGGTTTTCGGGATATGATGAGCAGGAGGAGGCGCGGTTTGTAGCTCGCAGATTAAGATTTCACCATGAAGAGCACGGGATACCCTACAATCAGATGGTCGTTTTTTATCGCACAAACGCTCAGTCCCGTCCATTAGAAGATCAGCTGTTATCTGTACGATTACCCTATACTATTGTTGGAGGCATTTCCTTCTACCATAGAAAAGAAATCAAAGACATCTTAGCCTTTTTACGCCTCATACATTCGAGTGCTGACTACATTGCTTTCGCTCGCACTATTAATATTCCTAAGCGGGGGATTGGGGATGCGACGTTAGATAAGCTAGCTTCACATGCGATGTTAGAAAGTCTTCCTATTTTAAATTACGTTAAGGCCCTTACTGAAAAGCAACCTCTAAAGCATTCCGCAAAGCTTTCTTCCAAAGCATTGGAAGGTTTAAGGCAATTTAGTCAAATGCTCGATGAGTTCAAGCTGCAGGCTCAAACAGCATCTTTAAAAGATTTAGTCGTCAGTGTGATAGAAAAAAGCCATTATTTAGATTTTCTCGCCCTAGAGGAAAAAGAGACCTTTGAGGAACGTAAGGAAAACTTGGATGAGCTTATCGCCAAAGCTATTGAATGGGAGTATAATAGTGAAGAGCCTACCTTAGAAGGTTTTTTAGAAGAGCTTTCTCTTAAATCCAGTTTAGATGAGTCTACTGGTGAACGCGAACGCATAAACCTGATGACGATTCACAATGGAAAAGGGTTAGAGTTTACTGTAACATTTCTCGTCGGGATGGAAGAAGATCTTTTTCCTCACGCCAACTCACGGGAAAGTGAGGCAGCTGTTGAGGAGGAAAGACGGCTTTGTTATGTGGGAATGACACGAGCAAAAGAGTACCTCTATCTCACTAGCTCTCAAATGCGGTACATGTGGGGCTCTCAGCGTTTTCAACGTCCTAGCCGTTTCCTTCTTGAGATAGGACCTCACTTTCTTGAACGTGTCTCAATGGCATGATAACTTATTTGGGATTTTTTCTTGGGGAATTAGCCGAAAAGGCTCGCATGGTTTTTATCCAAAAATAGATTTTCTATTTCCTTTTAACTTTAAAACGGCTTATCTAGTAAAGTCGATATCAGCAAATATTTTTGCACATAGAGTATCTTTAGAAGAAAATTGTATTAAAATTTGCTTATAACCCCTTTGTGCGGCCCTTTCTACATCCTTGACGCATTCACCTTCTCCTAGAAGGATGGCGTTTAATATATTCTCGCTACTAATTTTCTCTAGGTCTTTTTTTATTTTTGAAGAAGAAAGAGAGCTTAATTCTAAAGAAATCCATAGTTCGTTTCCTTTTTCTTGAATATTGACCGAAGAGAATTGTTCTGGGCAAACATCTTTAAGGTGATTCTCTATTTTTTTAGATTGGGTTAATGTACTTTCATCTTTTAGATGAGTGGATTCTTGTGCATTGAGAGTTTTTTCAAAAGGAGTAAATAAGGGATAATGTTTTTTTTCAAATTTTATTTTTTTAGCCAAAAAAGCCCTGTTGAAGTTTGCAAAATTTTCATCCCGGGTCTGAACTCTCGATAAAATACTTGATACATGTTGCATTTTGACAGAGGTTGAGTCAAACAGGCCTAATACCCCTCCAATATGGATTTTTACCCAGGTTACTATCCCTTTTTTCATCAAATTTATGGATACTTCTTTGTTTTTGTCTTGATGCACAGCTAGTAGATATTTATCAGAGTTCTCCGAAAAAATTCTCATATTTTCTTGAGAGTTTGCATTTATTTTCATAAAAATTTCTCTAATTTGATTTTTGGAGTGGCAAAATTATTTAAATTTTAAGTAAAGTCATTTAGGTCAATATTAGCTTTATTATTAGAAAATCTCAAGTAATTACTTTTATAGGATTTCTAGCAACTAATTTAAGTTTCGGATTAGCTATCTTCAACTCTTAAATTAATGTCTGCTTTAATCTTTACACATCCAGGAGATCAGTTAATTTTACCCTCTCTGCGTAAAAATTTAATGCCTTTGAATGAAACGATTCCAAAATGTTCACTGAGATGAGATACGCTATTTCCAAAGCAGCTCTATGCTTAGAGGGGGAGAAGTTTTAGCCCGCTGAAAGGATTTTGCAAGAGCGGGAAGCAATCAATTAGTAACTAAACTTTACACCCAACCAAGAAAACTTAAGAGCCTTAGCTAAAATGAGTCGGTAAAGAAACAATGAATGCTTAATCCTTTTTAAAAAACTCCTTTGTTGTTTAGCGTCAGTCCAGCTATATAAGATTTAAAGGAAGGTTATAGTGCTTTTTGAACTTTTTCGAGAAAAACCCCCTGCTGCTCGCAGCTCTTTCCTCTCTTCTTATTTACAAGATTTTGGTTACCCAGAGGTTTCTTTAGAGGAAATTCTCCAGCCACATGAGCATTCTGAGGGCTTTTATTATACAGCAAAAAATACTCAAAACAGCCTTTTTATCAAGATTACTCCGCGTGTTCCTAGGGAGCTAAGCAATCAGCAATATGTTTTAAAACAACATTTTGATTGTATATTGCCCGTGTGCTTTGGGACCTCTTACAAAGAGGGGATTCTTATCACCCCGGCTTTATGTGAGCCGAATTTTTTGACAGAGCGCTACGAACAATTTCTTCAAGGAAGTGTTTCTTTAAATGATTTTTTATCTTTAGAATTTAAGGTGATCGATCAGTTACGTTGCCTGCACTCATTGATTGCTGGAGAGAAAGCAAAATATCCTAACTATGAGATGTTTATGAAGAATGTTTGGCAAAGGCTTTGCCAACAAATGGGAAGGCACCATTCTTTGCTAAATAAGCCTCTTTATCTTATCGAATCAAATGAGTTGCTTCCTTCTGTGAATGAAATGGTGGAGCATTTTTTGACTCTTTCTCGCGCCCTTCCCTCCTCCAAAGGAGCCTTAATTCACGGAGAGTTTTCTCATACAAATGTTGGTCAAGGTGCTCACAAACTGGTGATTTATGACTGGGAAAAGCTGACAAAGAATGGCGATCCTTGTTGGGATTTAGCAAAATGGATTAAGTATTTTCATTATTTCTATTTCGTCGAAAAGGCGAGAAGAGACAATCGAGTAATTGGTAGTTTAGAGATAAATCAGACAATTACCCTAAGAAATCTTCCCAAAAACTCCTTCAAAGCTGCTACCAGTGATGTAATTCTTGAGTATTTTGCTCAACAAAGCCGAACAGAATTGGCAGAAGTAAAAAAACGCGTTTACCTTGGACTTTTCCTCTCAAACATCTTCTCTTTAAGAAAAACTATAATGTACTTTCCTCATACGCTTCCTGTTATGCTACGAAGTGTCATGGAGGCATTTAATTATCTAAAGTGATCGTTGCCGCGCTGCCTGAGTGATTTTTTCAAGGTTTTGCTTAAATTCGCCATTCTCTGGATTTTCTCTCAATAGACTTTTTGTTAACTCATAAGCAAGCTGATAGTCCTTTTCATAAAAAGCTTTAGAGGCAAAATAAGACTTTGCTTCAGGAGATTGATGGGCAAGGGTGGCGTATAAAGCTTCCGCGCTTAACCTATCTCCTATCTCTAACGAAAGGCGTGCTAGCAGGAGTCTTCCCTCTACAGATTTCCAAGCATTATTTTTTGCGATCGCCTCTTTGGCAAGTGCATACTGCTCTTGTTGCACATATTCCTCCGCAAGGAAATAGGAGGCTTGTTCACTTGTAGGAGGAGTCGATGCTGCCAATTTTTTGAAGATGGCAATGGCCAGCTCTGGATTGTGATTTTTCGCATAGAGCTTGCCCAATTGGAGTGCTAAATGCTTATTAGGCTTTTGTATTTTTGCAAAGTTAATTGCATCATTGGCACTGCGCTGATGCGCTAAGGCCTTCACAATGCCAATTGTATACCAAGCAGGCAGGTCTGCTTCAATTTGTTCGTTGTGATCAACAAGCTGTAAGGCAGCCTCATTCCAGCCAGCTGCAAGGAAGAGAACAGAAAAAATCTCTTTACTGGCCAAAAGATCGCGCAGTTCTTGAGAATAGGCTTCACTTTCAAATTGTTGAAATAAAAAATGCTGTGTGCTGAAAGGCTGAAGTGGCTGATGTGTAATAGAGGGATTACGATAAGCAAGGGTACGGATAAGTGCCTGGCGCAGAGCGGGATAGTAAGAATCTAAGCTGTGCTCTTTGAAAGCTAAATGGTAAGCTTGCTCTTCACGGCCAAGCTTTAGCAGATGGATGAAATGTATCCAGAAAAACTCTTCTTTGTTTGCCGCCAGTTTTTCAGCTTCTTCTCTATCGCTGCAATAGCGTCCCCCCTCAAGATTTAGAAAGTAGGCTATTTCCGGAGTGATTTTTTTCTCCGGGAGTTGGGTTTTATCCACTTGGACAGGTGCAATGACTTTATTAAGAAAAAGTGCTTTTAGCCAAAGATTAGGGTCTGTCGAACCAGAAAGATGTTTTTCTATAAGAGCAATCGCTGGAAGATAGTCTTTATTGCGGACATGTTGTTCAATTTGTTCTTCACTTAAAAAAATGTAATCGCCATGTTTAGCGGCAGCCTGGTTAAGCTCTTGAAGAGCAAGGAAATCTTTGCCCAATGCATTTAGGAAGTGTGCACGGTAAATACGTAAATCTGGGTTTGAAGGATCGATCATACAGGCTTTGGAGAGATAGTCCCATGAAACCTTAGGATGTTCATTGAGATTTAGAAAAGCTAAGCGCAATAGGCGATCAGTTTCATAGGGATGTTTAAACTGTTTGGTGATCAATAGGTTCTGCGCTTTACGAGAGTTTCCATGGCGTGCACAGTAGTCTGCTTCAAGAAGTAACCATTTTTCAGCAAAATTCGATTCAGGCTGCCAACGCCTTTTTAAATAAGTAAAATCTTCATAATGGCCCTCTTCCACCATTTGCTCAGCTACAAGAAGTGCAGCTTCCTCATTTTGCTGAAAAAGAGTTTTATCCCAATTATAAAGCCCAACTAAAAAAGGTTTATCGCGCAGGTTGGTTCCCGCGGCAACGCTCACTCGTAGCCATTCCTTGGAAAATGGTCCTTCTTTGTAGACTTCATCTAGATGCTTTTTAACTAATTGTATGGCATAAAGAGGTTGGCCCTCTTGAAGTTTTTGTTCAGCGAGCAACAAATCTTCATTCTGCCTCTTCTCATTTGCGGTATGAATCTTCTGCTCCCTCTGCTTTTGATAAAAAATAAAACCAGCAGAAGCTAGAAAAATCAAACCACAAATGGAAAAGGTAAAAAAAGCTTTCTTTCTTAATTTCATTGAGCGCCCAAGAGGGAAATAGGTAGAGGAATACAGCCTTTAATATGGGGGATAGTCGAAATCGTAGCTATTAGGATTTGGTCTTTGCCAATACTGGTAAGTGCCTTCTTGAGGGTTATTCGGGTTATCATAATAGTAATACTGGCCCTTTTGCTGCCACTTTCTTGCACGGTTTATCTCAAACAAGGTTGGCTTCTCATCAATCCTGCTCAAATCTTCATTCTGAGCAAAGACAAAAAATGGGAGAGCCAATAACTGTGTTGATACAGCTAAGATAATTGGAAACTTCATAAGAACTCCAAATATTTTTTTGTCGACTATCTTTTTTTTAACTGATTACGTTTTTTTTAGCAAGTTAATGAAACCCCTATTGGAGAGTAAAAAGGAAATAAAAAGGAAGCTCTCCCTCGAGAAAAGGTGAGTTTAAAAAAATAATAGAACCCATGCATAACTTCATTTACTTGCTAAAATTACCCTTTTTGGCGCCTTTATCGTTAAATTTTTCAACCATATGTACTCATATGCTCTCAAAATTTTCCGATAAATTCACTCAAAAATGATCAATTTTTTCAAGCAAAGCAGGTTATGCAGGAGGTCTAATAAAAATTATAAAATTAATTGTTTTTCATATTTGCGCTGTTCTTGGTCGAGGCGCCCAAGATCGTAACCTTCATAATCAACGAACTTGAAAAAGCGTTCGAATTGTGGAAAAGCTTTAGCCACTTCTCTTGCCATTTGTTGGGCAACAAGGCGGTAGCCTGGATGTCCAGCAGGTGAAGAGCGCAATTCACAAAGCCACTGCAGAGCGCGTAGATTGATTTGAAAATACCAGCGCACATTATAAGCCATGGGGATCACATACTGCACTTCTTCAGGGAGTTCTTGAGAGATGGTGTCATATGCCTCTTTTGCTTTATGCATAGCTTGGCGATACTCAACTTCTAAAGGTGTATTAAGGATTTCAGGTGGAATAAAATATCCCAAATCGCAATTGAGCAATTGGCGTTCTTGCGTCAGCATGCGATGGCGGTGAAGGTCTCGATAGACACCAAAATCAGAAACAATTTCAAAAGTAAAATTCGCATGCTCCAAAGCTCTTGGAGATTTATGTCGGCGTGTTTCCCTGGCGTTGTGTCCCGCATCGAGGATGCGGATAATTTCTTCTTGGGACAAAGTTTTAATATGGCTTATTAGCTGCTCCATACTGTGGTGGCATGAGGAGAAGAGGAGAGCGGCAGCTACCTTGTAAACAGCATCTGGATCAGAAGCTATTAAATGGACTGATTGTCCGCTTGCATCACTTTTGGGGAAGGCCGTATTTTGAATAGAGGCCGACTGGATTTCGGTCTGCATCAACTCGTAAAACTGCGCATAGAACTCGTGAGTGCGGTGAGATAAGCTTGCTCTTCTCACAAAGGAAGGAATTTCCTTAGAAAGCTCTTCATACATTTTTTTGCCGATGTCCTGCATCTCCACTAAGTTACTGCAATGCAGCTTATGAAGGAGCTGTTCATAAAAACGGCCATTTCCAAAAATACCCACATTAGTCAATGTCCCGCAGGGAAGTATCCCTCTAATACAGTCTAAAACCTTCGCTCTTGTTGCCGCGACATAAGCTGCTCGTGAGATATTCGGCCCTTTGGGATACTTTTGCTCAAAATAGGCTGTTAAGGGAGGAATCATTTGGCTGTAGGTTTCAAACAGCATGTTACAAGTCTGTATATAAATATCTCTATAGGCAGAAGTCATTAATACAGGTTCCCGGTAGAACAAATATTCACCCTTCACTTTTTGGTCGAAGTAAATATACCGCGTTGATTTTTCCAGAGGAGAACCGCCGATTCTGCAATCTTCTAGCAGTTTAGCTCCTAGCATAGAGATGTTCTCGACAGCGATATGGGCCCCGCCAAGTTCACCGATAGAATCATCCCCATACCCGTCTAAAATGCGATCATAGAAATTTTGTGCTTTTTGGATGGCGGCAGTTTGTTCAAGACTAGTTTCTTCTGACTCTTTGGGGCTTCCAACAATTGCATCAAAGGAAGCATCAGCATTATTGGTGATGAATTCCTTAAGTAGTAGGGAACGCAGCCCTAAACTAGATCTAGAATAGCGAGAAAAAAGAGCGCCTTTAATCACTTCGGGTAGATTGCGCAATACGAAGATATGACTTTTCGTATTTGTGACAAAACGGTCTAAAATTTTTTCTTGACTGGGTGTAAACTCTTCATAATCTTCTCGGAACATAAAAACTCCTCTTCGAGAAGATAAGGGTGCCATAGCTGGTTAAAGAGTTTCAAGAAAAAAGCTCTCGAATTTTCATTTGTTTCCTAATATGATAGAGAAAAATTATTTGGAAAACATGGAAATTGCACATTATTTGCCCTACAACGCGATGGGTTTTGTTCCCGGTCCCAAAGAAACAGAGGAAGCATTCAAAGCTCGAGTTGCTTACTGCCTGAACTTAAAAGATCAGGTATTCAGTCAACTTTTTCAGAAAAAGGATGAGGCTCCGACCCTTTCTTTAGCAAATGGGGTATTAAAGAAGACGCAATTTTGGTATGGCATTCAACCTTCATGGGTCCAAATTATCTATAGCAATGAAAAGCTTGCCTACTGGCATGGTGGGGCCGCTTGGATCTTTCAGATGGAAGAAAATTCTCCGACTGCAGCTTTCTTGCAGCTGCGATCGTCCTTCCTAACAAAAGAAAAATATCTGGGAGTGCTTTCGACCCAAGAGCTTGTTGTGCATGAACTGAGCCATGTAGGCCGCATGCAGTTCGAAGAGCCAAAATTTGAAGAGATGCTGGCCTACCGCTCTTCAGCTTCATGGTTGGCTCGCAATCTAGGTCCCGTTGTGCAGTCCTCAAAAGAAAGTCTAGTTTTTGTCCTGACACTTTTGATGATCATCATGGTTGATATAGGCTTTCTTATTCAGGGCCATTATGCTCTTTATCAAATGGCAATGTGGTTGAAGGTTATACCTTTTGGGTTAGCTCTTGCTGGCTTCTTAAGGCTTTATTATAAAAAAAAGACGCTAGAGCTTTGCTATGAAAAATTAAAGCAGATCACTTGTTCTGAGCAAAAAGCAAACGCTTTGCTGTATCGATTAACAGATCATGAAATCACAACTTTTGCCCAACTTGCACCGGCAATGATAAAGGAGTTTATCGCCCAACAAGTTGAGTTGCGGTGGCAAGTTATACGCTTGGCATACCTTTAGAAGTTGACAGCAATTCACGCTGAGGCAGAATCCTCTATACCCTCTTCCTGCGTCTTTTACATGCGTAAAAGACCGCTTATAATGTAGAGTTAAACTCTTGAGCTATTTCTCTAAGATATGCATCCGGGTATTGCTGAATATATTTTTTGAGTTTACCGCTATTGATTTTGCTTGGACTTGGCCGTCTGGATTTAGGTGCTAAATCCTGGTTCTTCTTTTTACGAAGCCAATTTGCTAGCGGTCGGGTGGTAACATCAAAAATTTTGCTAGCCGCGTTCCACCTTCCACCTTTTTCGATATATTTTAGAGCCTTTTTTCTTTCTTTTTTATATTCCAGATTTTTTTGTGCTAACTTGGCCCCCCAAAAAAAAATTTGGAGAATTTTGCAAAGTCGAATTGACAATTATTTATTTTATAGTTACGCATAGTGAAATGATTATGGTAATTTCTGATTTTGACACAAATAAGAATAAAATTTTCTTAACTTTTAGGAGGAAATATGTGCTCACTTCACTTAGATTCGGTAACGTGTGATAAATTGATCGATCCATGGATGGATTCTTGCTCACCCACAGGTCACACACTAAATCGTAGTACTTGGGAAACTTTAGCAGCTAGATCGGAAGATGGAAGTTTTCCGTGCCCTTTCTCAAGGACCGTTCTAACCATTGATTCTCTTCAGAAAAACATTCTAGCTGCCAATCTGATTGCACAAATAGACAAGGACGAAGAAATCAAAACAATTATACACTCTTCAAATCCTTTGGGAGAGCTTGTTCAAGAGATGCGCAGCATGCACCAGGATATGTTAAAGAGAGATGCTGAGGCAAAAGCGATGCATCTTCATTTAATAAAAAAAGTTGACACTTTAACACAAATAGTTTGGGTGAGCCATAAACAAACAGAGAATTTATCGCAAATAGGTTGGGGGGATACTTTCTTGATGACCTTGGTCCCACACACAAGAAAAGAACGGTTAAAAGCAATCAAAAATAAAGGTATCAGTCCCGACTATATCCAACTTATAGATAAATTTGTGGAAAAACATAGTGAAGTAAGGAAAAAATAAAGGGGTCGTTATTTCTTCAGGAGCTCCATCTGTTGTCCCTCAATCAGACAAATGGGGGTGCTTCTGGACTCTGTTCTTTAATCGCTTCAGTAAGTGAAGGGATATCTAGATCTTTTTCTAGGTATTTCCTTATCTGATCGACTTTGATGAAGGTAAATCTTAAAGTTACAATTTGCCACATTTTCTGCCAAAAAGTTGGTTTGTATGCGTCTACTGCTTTTTTGAATTTTTCAAACCTGCCAGTCGTTTTTTTTATGAGCTTTTCGTTTTCGCTAGACCGAATAATGTCCTGAAAGTTCTTTAACCGCCTAAAAATTTTGACATTTCTCCATGTTATCTGTGAAAAATCTGTTGGGTTCTTTAACCATTTAAATTCCGGTTTAAGGCGTATTAATGGGAGTCGCCATCGTAGATCATCTATCTTCTTCTCTGCTTCTTTCAAAGCATCTATTCTTGAGGTGAAAGACTTCTTTGCTTCCGCGTCAAACTTATCGAAACCTAATATACGGCGGCATTCGACATGGAATTTGTCAAGCAGAACTCGCTTTCTCCTCGAGCCATCTCGGTACTCTTTTGATTCTTCTGGATAATTTTCAATCTCTTTTTGAATTGCATTTAATCCATTAAAAGTCGAAATGACTAGATCAGAGATAGCTTCATCTTCGGTTCTTGGCCTCAAAGGGCTAATAGAATTATTGTTTGGGCATTGTTGTGGAATACGTACATCAACACCAGCTGTCATAAAGCGAGCTCCTTATCTTAATTTTTTGAATTCTGCTTCATAGAGAAATAATTTTCAACCTTGCTTTACAAGAAACAGCTTAGTTCTAATTTACGATTATCTCGACTTTGCAAAATTTTTTAAATTTTGAGGGAACTAAGTTAGCACAAAAAAATCTGGAATATAAAAAAGAAAGAAAAAAGCTGATAGCCCCCTTGGTTTGCATGCATATCATTGCTCATTGCTACATAAGCCGCTACTTTGCTTTCAACTATCTCTTTCGACCCGATTCTTTTATTAGACCTCTTCCAAGAGAGGTCTAATTTAGAAATATCTTGTCAGCCAAGTTTTGATCGTGATTGAGGTCTCCAAGAAAAAAGCTTGCCGTTAAGGTGAGAAGTGGCCAAAAGCCTCCTCTGTAGCAGGGTCGATGGCAAAAGCTCCCGCCTTTATCGAAGTGTAGTTTGCAAATTGGGCGATTTCCTTACGGAAGGTTAAATTAACGCTTCCCACCTGGCCGTGTCGGTTTTTGGCGATGATCAATTCTGCCATTCCAGGTTTATCCATCGGATCGTAGTACTCGCGGCGCAGCAAAAAGAGGACAATATCGCTATCCTGTTCGATACTTCCGCTTTCCCTTAAATCACTCATCATCGGGCGATGTCCTTGCCTCTCCTCTACTTTACGGGAAAGCTGAGACAAGCAGAGGACCGGGATATTTAACTCTCGAGCTAAGTTTTTTAGCATTCGCGAAATTTCCGAAATTTCTCCTTGGCGATTTTCTGCCGAGCGAAAGTTACCAGACCCTGAAATGAGCTGGAGATAATCGATCATAAGAAACCCGATACCATAGGTCTCTTTCATTCTTCTAGCTCGTGCCCGAAGATCTGTGATTTTCAAACCCGGTTGATCGTCAATGATGAGATTATGGCCCATCATTTGGTTGACAGCGCCGACAATCCTTTGGTATTCAAGACCATTGAGAGAACCGGTTTTGATTTTGTCAGACTCAACTTCCGCTTGAGAACAGATAATTCTGTGCACAAGCTGTTCAGCGCTCATCTCAAGAGAAAAAATGCCGACAGGAATATTGTTTTTAAAGCAGATGTTTTCAGCAATGTTTAGGGCAAATGCGGTTTTCCCCATAGCAGGCCTTGCTGCCAAGATCATGAGGTTGGAATTATTAAACCCATTAATCATTTTGTCAAAGTCGGTAAAATGCGTTTGCACCCCTGTAATACCAGGATCTTCAGGACCGCGTTGTTGGAAAAGCTCTTGCCTTTCTTGCAGCTCTTTTAAAAATGGCGTTTTGGATTCAGACTTTGTGCCTGTGAGGATTTCGCGCAGATGCTTCCCTGCAATAGGGTTCGCTGTCTGGCTAATTTGAAAGAAAAGCTGTTGTGCAGAATCGAGGCTTGCTAAGACATCTTTTGGCTCTTCGAGAGCGCTTTTTTCTACCTTTTGGGCAGCATCGATCATGCGCCGTAAAATGGCTTTTTGCTGAACAAGCTCGACGTACTCTTCAATGTAAGCAGAGGTTCCTGCATACTGAGCAAGCGTTGTTACGTAAGCCGCTCCACCGACAGCCTTTAATTTTTCTTGTCGTTTCAGCTCTTCGCATATGAGGTGAACGTCAGCCGGTTTTTCTTGTTTGTAAGCAGTTTTTAGAGTTTGAAAAATGATTTTATGCTCAATAAAGTAGAAATCACTATCATCCAAGCCATCCGCTGCAATATTTAGGCTATTGATGCTTGTTAGCATGCAGCCAATGACCATCATCTCAGATTCTTTAGAGTGAGGGGCAACTTTTACTTTTTTTTGAATATCAGTCATAGCTATAAGGCCTCATCACGAATTGAGAATGTTCTTTTTTTACTTCGAGCGCAAAATTAAAACGGTTGATTTCCAGAGCAGCTTCTAGGTCGATTTTGGAGCAATTAGGGTATGATGGTCGTGTGAGTGCCAACGAGCCATGAAAAGATGTTTTTACTCGTTCAAGAAAGGGCTCCGGTGGCACAGATGAGTGAAGAAGGCAGGATTCTAGATAATCAGCGAGAGCAAAATCTTCTTCTCCATGAGTGCCAGTAATGACAAAAGTCACAGATTTTGGGTTAAGTTCGCGAATTCTTTTTACTGTCGCATTGGCAACGACAAAGCTCGATGCGAGAATATGAGCCGCTGATGAACAGTTAACAACTCCTTGCGTGCCTGAAGAGGTCCGCATCACGAGTGTTTTGCCCTTAAAATCCTGCGCGCTAGCTTCCGTGGGGGAATTGTCGTAGTGAAAACCCTCAATACGAAGCCCTGCGGCTTCACCTATAAGTTCATAATGGGGAGAATGTTCCCTTAACAAAAAGGCTTCATCAATAGGACCTACTACAATGATTTTATCTGCCCCCTTGTGAAAGGCAAAGGCTGCTGTTGTGAAAGCCTTGATCACATCAATTACCACAACGACATCGTCAGCGAGAGAGCATTGATCGCGTCTAATCTTTTTAATTTTCATAATTTTAAAAACTTTACAGCTTGTTGCGCAAAGGGGGTCAGGCTAATAGTGGGTAACTGGAGGAATTCGACCCAATAAAAGATATCTTCAGCTTGGTAGTTGGGAAGCGCGTGCCAGCCCAAAATCGTGTAAATGAGACCAATATGGTAGAATTGGTAGCCATTAAATGTCGTTACTTGGGACATGTTAAAGAGAAGCCGTGATTGTGAAAAACCGCTTGCTGTCTCTTCGATGAATTCTCTTTGAAGAGTTTCCTCTGGGGTTTCTCCAAACTCCAAGCCTCCGCCAGGCAAGTCCAATTGTCCTTTGTAAGGGCCTGATTTTTTAGGAACAAGCAGAAGAGCGTTATTTTTTTGACAGACGCCATATGCGCCGATGCGTGTTTTTTTATCCATAGTGAATGAGGATTGTAGCGAAAAAGAGGATTTTTATAAAGGCTGAGAAAGAGATACTCCAAAACCTAACTGGTTAAAAAAAGCGTCCTATAGTCCTGGTTTAGGCAATAAGCTTTCAGTTTAAAAAAGAGTGGGTTATTGGGGCCCTGGAGCCCGAGGCTGCTCAAGTATATAGGCTGACACATCGAAAGCTTCTTCTTGCGATAAATGGGGTTCTTCGTAAGGCATGTTGTGATAGACGAAAGAGGCGAGAATCCCAATTTTCCCCATTCCGGCCTGTCGATTGAAGGATTCAGCTCCCCAAAGAGGAGGAATGTTTAATGCTTGGTAGCGATCAGAAATTTTCGTTCCCTCACCATTTTGTCCATGGCACGAGGCGCAGTGTATCGTGTAGACTGCTTGGCCCTTTACGGGATTAGGCTGGTGAGATGTCGTTAGTTGCGGGAGCCCTAACCAAGGGTGAGACTCGGTTTCTGGGCAGCTAGAGGAAATCCAGTTTAGATAGGATAAGATGGCCGCCATTTCTTGACTATCTAAGGGCAAAGGTTTTCCGTTGAGACTGTAGAGAAAGCAATCATTCACTCTTTGCCCAAGTTCTTCGACGCGGCCTCTTGCAGGATTAAACCTAGGGTACTTCGCGGCAACGCCGGCTAGTGAAATGCCTCCCCCAGCACCTCCTATAGTGATTCCTCCAGCAAAATGGCAATTCGTGCAATTAATGGGATGCAATGCATAGTGTGGAATAAGTTGATGAGTGTAGAGAATTAAATCATACCCTCTCTTGATTCTATCTTTAGTTTCTTCAGGAGCATCGCTTGGGTCAACAAGCTCAAAGCGCAAATTTTTTAATCCTGTCTTTTCTTTGGCTAATTTTCTTGCCATCACTTCTTTGGTCGGTGAGGACGTCGCTAAGAGCCCATAATCCAGTTGATAAAAGAAATAAATCAACATTGCAGCGACTACAGCAACCAGACAAGTCAAACTAAAATAGTGGGTCCATTGAAAGATTGTTTTCATATTTTTTTTATACACCTAAAAAGTGTGTTAAACAATAGCCTTTTTCAAAATCTTTTTTTACTAGATAAGTCCGCTAAGAAAAAATGGTTGCTCACCATCACTTTTAAAACTATCCTGTTTGCAGGAATTACTTAAAACTTAAGGCAAGTGTATGGATCAGGATACGAAGTCTTTATTTAATGAGAGTCAGATAATTATACCGAGTGAAGATTTTATTACTCAGGCCAATGTGCAATCGCAAGCTCTTCACCAATCAGCTAAGGAGGATCCTGAGGCCTTTTGGGCGAAGATGGCTGAAAAACTTTCCTGGTTTAAGCCTTGGGATAAAGTTTTAGAATGGAAACCACCTTTTGCAGAGTGGTTTATTGGGGGTAAGCTGAATGCCTGCTATAATTGCGTCGACCGCCACTTGTTAACCGATAAAAAAGAGAAGACGGCCTTAATCTGGGAAGGAGAGCCTGGTGATTGCAAAACACTTACCTATCAAGAGTTGTATGAAGAGGTATGCAAGTTTGCTAACTGCTTAAAAAAACTCGGCGTTGGTAAAGGTGACCGTGTAGCCCTTTATCTTCCTCTAATTCCTGAAGCAGTGATTGCGATCCTCGCTATCGCTAGAATTGGTGCTATCCATACCGTTGTTTTTGGAGGTTTTTCTTCTTCTGCTCTGGAAGAGCGCATGCAGGATGCTGAAGCTAGACTCCTTATAACAGCAGATGGCGGTTACAGAAGGGGCTCGATTATTCCTTTAAAAAGTATGGCAGACGTGGCTTTAAGAAAGACGCCTTTAATCGAGCATGTCGTGGTGGTGCAGAGAACATGCCAGCTGGTTACGATGCAACCGGGAAGGGATGTGTGGTATCATGAAATGATGGCAGAAGCAACTTCTGATTGTGAACCTGAGTGGATGGATGCTGAAGATCCGCTCTACATTCTTTACACTTCTGGTACGACAGGAAAACCCAAAGGAATTCTTCATACAACAGGTGGTTATCTCCTTGGTGCTCATACGACGATGGAGTGGGTCTTCGACGTTAAGCCTAAAGATGTTTATTGGTGTACGGCAGATATCGGTTGGGTGACAGGGCATACCTATGTCGTTTATGGTCCTTTATCCAATGGAATGACCGAAGTCATTTATGAAGGCGGACCTGATTGGCCTGATCGTTCGCGCTTTTGGAGCCTGATCGAAAAATATAGCGTCACCATTTTTTACACAGCCCCGACTGCGATAAGAACATTTATGAAATGGGGGAGAGAGCTGCCACAGAAGCATAATTTAAGTAGTCTGCGTTTGTTAGGTTCTGTTGGAGAGCCCATCAATCCGGAAGCCTGGATGTGGTATTATGAAAATATTGGTCGATCGTGTTGTCCTATCGTTGATACATGGTGGCAAACGGAGACGGGGAGCATACTGATTGCTCCTTTACCTGGAATTACACCCCTTAAACCCGGTTCTGCCACATTGCCTTTACCAGGAATTGAGGCGGTTATTTTAAATGATCAAGGAGAGGAGGTAGATACTGGATATCTCGCCATTAAATCTCCTTGGCCCTCTATGTTACGTGGATTATATAAAGATCCGGAAAGGTATGTTCAAACTTACTGGAAAAAATGGCATGGCCAATACTACTTTGCAGGAGATGGCGCTTACAAAGATTCAGAAGGGTTTTTTTGGCTTCTTGGTAGAGTTGATGACGTCCTGAACGTTTCGGGGCATCGCATTGGGACGATGGAAATAGAAAGTGCCCTTGTCGACTACCATTTAGTTGCTGAAGCGGCGGTTGTTGGCATTGCGGATGAAATCAAGGGGGAAGCCATTATTGCCTTTGTCATTCTGAAAGAAAGAGCAGGTTGTCCAGAACTTTTGGAGACGGCTTTAACAGAACATGTTATCAATAAAATTGGATCGCTTGCTCGTCCTAAGAAAATTTATTTTACTCGAGACCTCCCTAAAACGCGCAGTGGCAAAATTATGCGTAGGCTTTTGCGCGACATCGGAGAAGGACGAGTTCTTGGCGACATTACGACTTTAGCAGATATTAGCATTATTGAGGATTTGAAGCAGCAATATGAAGAGGATTAATTTTTATAAAGACACGTGTCTCCTCGATAATTCTTACGGATTTTAAGAAAGCCTGATAATTTTCATCTTGAGTTTTGCTGATTCGGACATTATCAATGATGCGTGTAAATAAATTATTGAGGTCCTCCTCCGCTTTTATATCTCCAGCGTTCGCTTTCTCTGCAATTTTTTTTACAAGGAGATGGAGGGTAGGCTTGCATCTTTTGCCAATATAATCATCTTCTAATGCGCTCATTAAGTTACGGTGCAATTTCTTTATGAGAGTTAAAGGAGTATCGCGCAAAGCGGTAATTGCTTCACGATAAGCTTCAGGATCTTGATTAAAAGTTGCTTGCGCTGCAACAAAATTATTAAGTGCTGCGGGTTGAAAACCCCACTTTTCCTCGTACCAAGATCGTCCAGTGTCTAGCTCCGCTGTCAGGATTTTAAGTTTGCGCATGCGTATGGAGGAGTTGCCATGTTTTGCATCGTCGTATAAAAAAACACTCTTAACGGGTAAAATTTTTTCAATAAGGAGAGAATAAAGCGTTGCAAGATCATTGCCAGAAATTTTATGGCCGCGCTGTACCCAGGCAATTTCTCCATTTGTCCCTAATGGAGAAGCGTAAAATTTTAAAAGGCGAAGGTCACCATTATTTTCAGGGTGTTTTTCATCTTCGATATACTCGAAAAGGCGTGTCACAAAGTAAGTTTGATTTTTTTGAGGGAAGATAGATTCTCGTAGATTTTCTTCTTTAAAAATGCTGGATTTGAAAGGTCGTTCTTGTAGCGTTAGTTTTAAATGGACATCTCGTTCTTCATAGTCAATGTATAGATCACATTCTTTGGCTTTCAAACTCATGCGTTCCCGCAGTTTCTGAATGCGCTCAAGAAAGCTCAATGCATTCTTTTCAAGAGAGTTTGCAAATTCTCGAAATTCGGAAAAGCTTTCAAGGTTGGTTTGTTCTGCCTCAAAAGTGTCGCTCGAGGATTCCCCTTCCACGTTTTCTTCATAAAGACGTTGTCTCTTGCCCTCATTGGTAACAAGGGCTTTCTCCTGCCGGGCTCTTTTCGCAGCAAGGGATGGATCAAATAAAGTGAAATTAACCATATACTAATTTGTTTAAAATTTGTTTAGTATAATTAGTATGGCATAAGTTTGTTAATATATTATTAATAAACTAATTGAGAGCCTCCCGGGGGAAGTATTAAAAATCGATTTTCCTTTTTATGCGTGTCAATGATTGTTTGCGGCTTATCGATTGCTTCATCAGAAAGAGGGAAGGTACTGTGGTGGATAGCAATGGAGGTTTCTGCGTGGAGATCTTGGTGTGCTTGTAGAGCATCTAAAGGTGATAAATGGTTAAATTTCATGAACCAACGGGGTTCAAACGCTCCAATGGGGAGTAATGCTAATTTAATAAAGGGAAACCGCTCTCCTATTTCTTGAAAGT
This sequence comes from Chlamydiales bacterium STE3, assembly GCA_011125455.1. Lineage (NCBI taxonomy): Bacteria > Pseudomonadati > Chlamydiota > Chlamydiia > Chlamydiales > Chlamydiales bacterium STE3. The sequence continues at coordinate 44,517 of VKHO01000016.1, forward strand.
GAGGGCCGTAGCCACTATCCCCTGCAAAAAAAAGACTTTTACCTTGTAAGCTAATTACAAAGCTTCCAAAGAGGGTGTCATTGCGATCCCAAAGCCAGCGGGCAGAAAAATGCTTTGCCGGTGTAAAACTAATGCTCAGCGGTCCCACCTTGTGGTTTTGCCACCAGTCGAGTTCTTCAACAAGAGTAAGATGATGTTTTTTTAATAATTTGCTGTTACCAAGACCTGTAAGAATTAAGGGGTGGTGTTGTTCGTTGAGCCTTTTCAAAGTGGGGAGGTCAAGATGATCATAATGGTTATGACTGAGAAGAACTAAATGAATTGGGGGAAGATCCTCAAAGGCAACCCCTGGTTTGTGCACTCTTTTAGGACCTATCCAAGCAAAGGGGCTAGCTCGATCGGACCAGATAGGGTCTGTGAGGATATTCATTTCCTCCCATTGAATTAAAACGGAAGAATGGTTAATAAGCGTGACCAAGAGCTCTTGATGCGCTTGAGGTGGGACTGTAGGCGTAACAGGATACTGTTTGGGCCATTTTGCAGGAGATCTTGTTGAAATCCATTTGATAAAATGGCGAAAAGAGGGTTGGTTACTACCAGGGTAAAAAAACTTTTTGCCATCAAAATGGTCGGAGCAAGGGCCTTGATAAGAGCGATTTTTTTTAAACATAGTTTCCTTAATGTAGCTTTTATTCTTGGACATTTGTAATTTTAAATAAATGCTAGAAGGGGTTTCTCCATGAAAAAAAGTGTGGGTTTAGCTTGCTTTATTTTGTTGTGCTTAGGAATTGGAATGGCAGGTGGTTTATTTACAGAGACCTCTGTGAATACGTGGTACCCCACTTTGATCAAACCCAGCTGGAATCCTCCTAAATGGGTTTTCGCACCAGTATGGACGGTGCTCTATATTTTGATGGGTATATCTCTATGGTTGATATGGCTTAAAAAAGCCTCCCCCAATCATCAACTCGCTTATGCGCTTTTTGGCTTACAACTTGGACTTAATTTTCTATGGTCTATTTTATTTTTTTATAAACAAAGCCCTATGCTAGCTCTCATCGATCTTTCCTTACTATGGACGGTAGTTACAGTCATGCTTTTGATTTTTGCGAGAATTAGTTCGTTAGCTGCATTGCTACAAATCCCTTATTTAGCTTGGCTGACCTACGCTTGGAGTCTGAACTGCGCTATCTTCTTTCTTAACTCGAGGGCTTCTTAAGCTGTAGAGGATAAGCTTTGCTCTTTGGTAAGTGCGGAGACTAATACTTGGAAATTTTGCATAAGCTCTCAGATGTTGATGAAGACCTTCTAGCAAGGCTTCTTTCTCAGAAAACTCATAAAAACCTGTAAATCTAGGGTGGTATGGGTCGTAAAAGCGGTAATTTTTTTCTTTCCTGGAATATTGGATAAAAAGAGTGTGCGTTGGTTTGCTTCCTTCGAGCCGGATGATTCCTGCAAAGTCCTTATTTGGATTTTTTTCCTTTAATTGAGTAAGGTAATCATCAAAATGAGGCTTAAATAAAGAGAAATCGAGGAGCCTAGATTTATTAAAATGGCAGGAAGGCTGTTTTCTTGACCCTTGTATAGCGTATGCCTCTTGGGTAGGACCTTTTAAGTGCTGATACAAAGATTCAATTTCAATACCTTGAATGTCTTTAAGTTCAGCACCTCTTTTATGGGCTGAAGCAATATTTTCTTGAATAATAGAATGGAAATCAGCGCTAATGATTTCTAAAATTTGTTTTCTAAAGATTTTTTTTACGGAAAGTTTGTCTAAAAGCTCTTTGGCTGTTGCAGAGGGATGTGCTTGGACAAGCTGTATTAAGGCTTGACATTCTCCGAAGCTAACGTTTCTTTGGAAACGGCGCCAAAGAAAGTTATTACATTTCTTGTAGCCTTTTAATGCTAACCATTGCTTAAACCACTTCTTCTCTTCAAAGGTTTTTAGCGTATCATTAAAGATCTTTTCATTTTTTTGGTTTAACCACGTGTCAAGAGGAAGGGCTTTTTCCTTCAGATGCTTGTTAGCAGGGTATCCGTATTTGATGATTACGGCCATCACCCCTTTTGCTCCAAAATAAGAGATTCCGGCGAGCAGCCCTCCTGCAGCAACGGAAATACAGAGCGGAACGATTCCAAAACCCATCCCGCTTAAAGCACCAAAAAGTGCGCCTGCAAAGATAATCCCGCTGGCTTTGAAAATCTCTACAGCCACGTAGATAACTTTTTTAGCGGTTGCCTCACCTTGCGGAGTGGAAAGTTTGTTTCTAAGGCAAGGGATCTTTTTTAAGCCTTTTAATGCTATGGGAGAAATGCTATGATATATTCCTCCCGATGTGGCGGGAACGTTAATAGTCATGGATTGTATTAAAAAAAGATCTTTTTTTTATAATTAGGGTAATCATTTACATTTAAACTAGTATATTCTCACACATGGTGACATTAAGTCAAACTTGGAAAGAAATTGGACGATCGATAATTTCGAAAAAAACTTTTAAGGTTTTTTTTGTTATTTCAGCTTTCTTATTTCTTTTTTTTGGCATTAGAGCTTGTTCTTCTTACTTCAATCCCAACATTCCTGTTTACAGAATTGCAAGAGACCCTACTTGGCATCCTTTGCAGCTTTATAATAAAGAAAATAACATTACAGCCTTTTCTGGTGAATTACTTGCAGAGATAGCAGAGGAGCAGAATTTAAAGGTAGAGCTCTTTTCCTCTGGTTCACAGAACTTATTTGAAGGATTGGATTATCAAACTGTCGATGCGGTCCTCTCATCGCTAAACCCCGATCTTGTGGCTAAGGGAAGTTATTTCTTTTCTGAGCCTTATTACAGTTTTGGGGCCGTGATTGTCGTCCCCGCTAATTCGAAAATCGCTGCGCTGGAGGACTTAAGCAATAAAGTAGTCGCCGTCAAGAGAGGCTCTTCAGTACTTTTCAATTTGCCGCTTGCTTCTTCTGCTATTATTACTCCTTATGATAGCCCGACGTTCGTGCTCAATGAATTGATTCTCAATCGGATTGACGCGGTCATAATGGATCAATTTACAGCCTATCTTTTTTTGAGCGAGTTTTTTCGCAATAGGTTGAAAGTAGCGAGCTTGCCAATTACAATTGAAGGTTTACGTCTTATTACAAAGAAGGATGCTAAAGGCGCTTTTCTGATTAAGAAGTTTAACGAGGGATTAAAAGCCCTAAAGGAAAACGGTACCTATGACCTTCTTCTCAATAAATGGGATCTAAGCTTTCAGGGTGCACTGGACAGTAAAATGGATTGATCTTATAGAGTTTAGAGCATGTTAACGTATGCAAGTAAAGACATCTTTTCCTTTTTCAAAAAAAACAATATTGCATTTGCCTTTTATTTTTTCTCTCATTGCCCCATTTTTCAAAGTTTAATTTTCATTATCTAATGAATTTTTCATGATAAATTTTGCTGTATTCAATCGGAATAATTTATTTAAAATTAGTTGCTATTCAAATTGCCCATAGTGAGATATCCCTGCCTGCATATGTGCTCGATAGAAATTTATTTCCATCAGCTGAATCTTGTTGATAGATGGAATGCTCAAGCCTTAGGAGCAACGATCATGTTCTAAAATGTACTAATCAGTGCTCACATTGAGGCTTCTTTAAGCTTATGTATCTGCAATCTAGCCATTTTATGCTTTGTTGCTTGTAGGCTTGACTGCGTTATTTAATTGCCTTTTATAATTACTTCAGGAGGCTTTTTTTAATTAATACATTTTTTTTATGAGTGGTATTAAAATTATTTACAACGAAGTATTGAAATTAAAAAAATGGTGGTTCATAAATTTAAGTGGCCTTGTTGCACAATAGCCCTCACATCGAGTTTAAAATAGCAGGTAAATAAAAAAAGCATGGAGCAGTCTGTTTCTGACTAAAGCAAACGGGACTACCCATGCAAACTAAACTG
>VKHO01000017.1 GCA_011125455.1 Chlamydiales bacterium STE3
AGTAGATTTCGTAAGAAGGTCCATGACAAAGGAGGGACTTGCATTGTCCCGCCGCCAAAAGATGCAGTATACAAAGGTAAGGAGGAGTCGGGCTGGGAAAAAGAACGGGATGATGCGATTGCCACAATTCACGGATTTGGTGGGGATGAGATGGGAAGAAAACTTTGGAAGATATGTTCGGGTTATCACGAAAGGTCGTTGGCAGAGACGGCAATGTTTAGGGTTAAGAAGCTGTTGGGAGATGGATTGAAAGCTCGTTCAATGGGATCTCAGAAGACAGAAGCTATTTGCAAGTGCATGGTAATTAACAAGATGAATAAACTTGGAATGCCAAGGTTTGACTGGGTGTTTGAAGCAGCCTAAAGGCTGCATAGGGTTAGGGGGAACCCGTACCTTAGTTGGCAACCCTATATTTTATGCTGTGAGGGCTATTGTGCAACAAGGCCGTGAAGAAGTAAAATTAAATTCAAGAAATGAAATTATATAATGTAGTCTTTTTGAGGATAATTTAAAGTATTTATAAATGCTGTAAATTAAATTTCAAATTCCTCAACTCTTTATTCTCATTGAAAAAATTTGTTAAATTTTTTAATGGATAAATCAACCAAGGAGGTTATAATGGAAACTATGAATTCTAATCAGTCTGAAGCGGCTCTTTGTCGAGCACAAGCCAAGTTTTTTTCAACTGTTGGTAACGTGTGCAAAAAAACACCCGCAGGCAGACTTTTAGGTATTCCTTTATTTATTGTTGACAGCGCCCTGGAATGTGCCAAATCCTGCAGTAGAGTCGGGGAGCCTTTTTTTAAAGGTTGTCTTAATCTTAGGAAGGCACTTTCAGTCCAAGATGAAATGGCAAGAATAAACTTGCGTTCAAAAGCATTCACTCAATTTAGAGAAGCCGCTCTCTATACATTAGTTATCCCTTTGCTACCATTAGTCCTGCTAGTCAATAGCCTGGTTATACCCCTTATTCTTCTCCTTAAAGGAAGTTCATTTACCGAGATTGTTGCGGGGGACTACGAAGAACACGCAAAAAAACTGATGCCTAGCGATGAGCAAAAAAATCTTTCCCGAGCATAATTATAGAAGAAAGTAAAGGCCTAGAGATTGTTTTTTACTGCAAAAAACGAAGAAGCCATTGAAAATCTAGCGAAAAAGGGGCAAGCTAGTGGAACAATCCTTTACCTTAAAAACACAGCCGGAAATAAGATAAGAGTTTTGGTAAAGAGACGGAATGCTAAAAGCAAAGAAAAATTGATGTATAAAAATCTATTTTTGAAACCAGCTAGTTTGTTAACTTGAGAGCATTTCCCGTTAAAAAAGGCATTAATTGGCAATTTAAATAATGCATTTTATCCTTCATTTATCCAAAAAAGTGTTTCCTTTTCTAGAAAATATGCCTTGTTTCGATGCCATGTGCTCAAAAAAGCTAAGCCATCACCGGCTGCTAAAGGCAATTCACACTATTCACGACCTTATGTGGTAGATAGCTATTATCGAAAGGCAATAGCTCAACATCTCTCTCAAATGGCATTTAGCACTTCTATTAATCTTAAAATTAATTAACTTTGAAATTCTTCGAAGCTGTATAAAATTTTTAAATAGAAGAATCCAAAGGTGAATGCGATGAATATTGAGATTGCTAATGAGGGAGAAGCTTCCATTTGTCAAGCACAGGCTAAGCTCTATGCTGCTTTTGGCAAATTGTGTGAAAAAACAGTAGTAGGAAGGTTCTTAGGATTGCCTTTGTTTATCGCTGATAGCAGTTTAGAGTGTGCAAAATCCTGCTGTAAAGTAGGAGAACGTTTTTTCAAAGGTTGCCTGAATCTCAGAAATGCAGCCTTCGAGAAAGACGCAGTTATGAAAAAAGGCCGCTTTTTAAAAGCCATGAGCCAATTACGCGAAGCGGTTTTCTACACAGCAGCGAGCCTTCCACTACCGATCTTTTTGTTAGTAAATAGCCTAGCGACCCCCCTTTTCTTCTTGTTCAGAGGAAATGCGTATGCCAATGACAAAGTAACAACATTTGAACAAGAAGCACAAGACCTCCTTCTCAGTGATGAGCAAAAAAAAGAATACAAAATCATCGAGCATGAGGAAAAGAAAAAATTAAAAAATATTTTTCAACATCAAAAAGCGTTTTGGGAAGAAATAAACTTAAAACTAGTAAACCCATCAGGTGATTTTCCAAGCGTAAGAAAGCTGTCGGATGACATTGTAAAAAAACATTCAGATAACATTGCCAGACTCGCAAAACGTTCACCCTTGTACCATGATCTTAGGTCCTCCCCAAAACCTTCCGATGACCTCATGAACTTACCATCTTCTGATGATGAGTCAGATAACGATTCCACGCACTCCCCACCTTCTGATGATTTAGAGCCTTTTGATGACCAATTTAAAACTATCCTAACCGCGCCTACACAATTTTTACATAAGCCTCTTTCTCTAAAGCTTGTTGTCGATCACCTCTCTTTTATTGTAGATATCCACGAAAAAAACAGAAATTCTATCTTAGAATTGGTAAAGAAAGGAAAAGGCGAGAAAACGATCGATTTTCTCAAAATCAAACAACGGGAGATAAAGGGAAGCTTGATTCAAGCACAAGCCAATCGACGAAATAATCGAAGCCAAGAACTAATCGACCCAGAAGCCTTTTTTTCAGAGCTAGCTAACGCATGAAGAGAGTGCCGATGGGAACCCTTAAAAGGCTATATGCATAAAATCAAGTTTAATGTGAACCTATATGCCAATAGATACTCTCCAGTTTTATAAATTACAAAAATAGAGGTTTTAGAATGGATATAACAAAAAGTCAGCAAATCCCAGCAGCGATTTGCCAAGTTCAGGAAAAACTCCATACAGCTGTTGGAAGGGTGTGCGAAAAAACAGCAGCTGGTAGATTTCTAGGATTACCTTTGGCATTTACCAGCGCCTCCTTAGTTCTTGCAAAGTCGTGTAGTGGGGTTGGGGAAAGTTTTTTTAAAGGATGCGCCAATGCTGTAGCAGGCGTTGTAGAAAAAGATCCTAAGCTTAAAGGCAGAAGGTTTAAAAAAGCACTAGAGCAATTTGCCAACGGAGCGTTGTCTATAATTGAAATTGCCATTTTTCCTATCGTTTTTTTAGTAAAAAGCATTACTACGCCCATTTTTCTTTTGGTTAGAGGAAAGGGCTATACAGAATCTGAAGCTAAGGGGTATGAGCAAAAAGAGAGAGATTACCTTCTAGGCTTTACAAAGATGAATAAATATATTCAGCAGCAAGCTGAAGAAAAAATCCTCTTAAAAAACATTTTTGATCTGCAAATAAAGTTTTGGAAAAGCGAAATACCTAAATCAACCAATCAAGAAATACCTTTTAATGATGAATTTAAGAAGAGATGGTCTACAGATCAGAGTCCTAGTAAGGCTTTAAACATTGCCTTAGATAACATTGAGATGCTTAAGCAGCTTTATCAAGAACAGTGTACTTCCGAGCAAAAAGTACCGCTTAGGAAATCTGTAAAACTTCTTAAGATTAAACAAAATTCCATTCAAAAAAACTTACTTCAAGCACAAATAGATAGACGAAATGCAAGAAGCAAAGATCCTATCGATCTAGAAGTTTTGATTGCAATGCCAACTCGTACTTAAAATTCTGTGATCTTTAAAATAGAGTGCCGACCGAAAGCTCGGCACCTTCTAAAGAAATCCTTAAAAAAAATTTTATTTTGGCAAGAGATAGTCAACTATGGGATAATAGTTCCTTTTAGAGGCATAACAAAGCAAAATAAAATCCTATCAAAAGACCTGATTTATATAAATTTTTTAAAACAAACAAGCTTTCTCCTCTCTCAAAAAAACAATACCTAAAAAAAACCTTTACTGCTTGAATAGGTTTTTGCCCATTTGGCTCCACCGAGGTTAAGAAATGCCGCTTCTTCAATTTCTCATTTTTATGCTTTGCTTTTCTGCTTGTGAAAAAAATAAAGAACACCCTCGCCCTTCGGCAGTAGAAGTCACAACCTTTAAAGTACAAGAAGAAACGATCCCTGCCGTGTTTGAATATGTGGGCGTCGTCCAAAGTTCGCATCCTGTTGAAATTCGCGCGCGGGTGGAAGGGTATCTAGACAAAATTGCTTACCAAGAAGGCGATATTGTTAAAAAAGGACAGCTTCTCTTTCAGATTGACTCTCGGCCTTTTATCGCAGCCTTAGATAACGCCAAAGGCCAGCTGGCACGCAATGAAGCTGAGCTTTGGGAAGCCCAAAGAGCTGTGGAGCGTTTTAGACCGCTTTATGAAAAAAAAGCGGCGAGTAAACGTGACTTAGACAATGCTACAGCACAGCTCCTGGCTTCTGAGGCAAACGTAGCTTCTGCCAAAGCTCAAATACGCGAAGCAGAACTCAACCTTAGCTATACTGTAATCCGCTCTCCCATTAATGGTGCTTCTAACAAATCGAATTACAGAGAAGGAGCATTAATTACACCTGGGGCTAATGGACTGCTGACAACTCTTTATGTCATCGATCCCATTTGGGCCTATTTTAACGTTTCTGAAGGAGATCTCTTAAAGTACCGCGAAGAAGTTCTCAAAGAACAGCTGAAATACCCTTCCGATATGAACTTTGATGTACAGCTTATTTTATCTGATGGCAGCACCTTTGAAAGTAAGGGAAAAGTGAATTTTGCGGATCCATCTCTCCAACAGACCACAGGAACCATGCTCGTCAGAGCAGAGTTTATAAATCCTGACAATCAACTAAAGCCAGGCCAATTTGTACGTGCTAAAGTGTTAGGGGCTATTCGTCCTCATGCAATTGTCATTCCACAAAAAGCCGTTTTACAAGGACAAGATGGCATGTATGTTTACGTCGTTAATCCAGAAGGCAAGGCAGAGCGTCGAGCCATTGTGCCCGGAGATTGGTATAAAACCTATTGGATTATCAAGGCCGGATTAAAAGCGGACGAGCAGGTGATCGTCGATGGAATCAATAAGGTGCAAAATGGCGTGGCTTTGACAATCAAAAAAGCTGAAGTCTTTCATGAGGACTCAGAGAAAAAATGATCTCGCACTACTTTATTGATAAACCTATTTTTGCCAGCGTGATCTCCATCCTGATCACCTTAGCAGGGCTTGTCGCTCTGAAGAATTTGCCAATCGAGCAGTACCCTAATATCACTCCACCACAAATTCAAGTTTCGACGAATTTTACGGGAGCAGATGCCAATACTGTTGCTGAAAATGTCGCCTCCCCGATTGAACAGCAGGTCAATGGGGTCGAAGACATGATTTACATGTATTCTCAAAACTCTGCCTCTGGTGATATGAGTTTAAACGTTTTCTTTGAAATCGGCAGTAACCCCGATATGGCTCAGGTGAATGTCCAAAACCGTGTCAACATGGCTCTGCCACGATTACCTTCTGAAGTACAACGTGTCGGGGTGACCGTCAGCAAACAAACTCCTAATATTCTTCTTTTCATCAATGTACAATCTCTTGACGGAACCTTAGATGATATTTTTGTTAGCAATTATACCTCAATTAATATTGTCGATGAGCTCTTACGTGTGGATGGTGTTAGTAACGCGCAGGTTATCGGTGCAAGAGACTATTCTATGCGCCTTTGGCTAAAACCGGATCGTATGGCACAGCTGGCCATTACAGCTCTTGATGTCGTCAATGCCATTAAAGAACAAAACCAGCAATTTGCGATTGGACAAATAGGACAAGCTCCTACTCCTCACCCAGTAGAAATAACAATTCCTGTTATTTCTAAAGGAAGGCTTGCAACACCGAAAGAATTTGAAGATATAATTATCAGGGCAAATCCCGATGGCTCAATGGTGCTTTTAAAAGATATTGGGAGAGCTGAGCTTGGTGCTCAAGATTATAGTGTGAACACGAAATTAAATGGGAAAAGCACCGCAGCAATTGCGATTTATCAGCAGTATGGAGCAAATGCTTTAGATGTGGCAGAACGCGTGAAACAAGCAATGGAACGGCTATCTAAAAACTTTCCCCAGGGGCTGAGTTACTCTATTCCCTATGACACTACAAAATTTATCAGATCTTCAATTGCAGAGGTAGTACGTACGATTTTCGAAGCTACCCTTCTTGTTATCATTGTCGTTTTCATTTTTTTACAAAATATTCGCGCCACAATCGTTCCTGTTCTTGCTCTTATCGTTTCGATCATCGGTACTTTTGCCGGCATGTACCTATTTGGCTTTTCCATTAATACTTTGACACTTTTTGGTCTAGTATTGGCCATTGGCATTGTGGTCGATGATGCTATCGTGGTGATCGAAAACGTTGAGAGAAACATTCGGGAATTTGGCTATTCTTCTCGAGAAGCTGCTATCCGTGCGATGGAAGAGGTGACAGGGCCTATCATTGCGATTGTTTTTGTGCTTTGCGCCGTGTTCGTTCCCGTCGCTTTTCTTGGAGGTATCGCCGGCCAACTTTACCGTCAATTTGCTATTACCATTGCCATCTCTGTAATTATTTCGGGTTTAGTGGCGCTAACCTTAAGCCCTGCCATTTCCGCCTTACTGCTCAAAAAAGAAACCAAACCGAGTCGTTTTGCCAACTTCTTTAATCGTAACTTTGATCGTTTCACTCAAAGCTATTTGTCAGTCACTCAGTGGCTTATTCATCGTACATTTCTTACGCTTTTGCTTTTTGCAGCGATTATTGTGGGTTTGCTAAGCTTAGCTCATGTTACACCAACGAGCTTTGTACCCAATGAAGATCAAGGCTACGTTATGGCCGTTTCTAATCTTCCCGATGGCTCTAGCTTAAATCGAACAACGGCTGTTGATGATCAACTCTTTCAAATCGCTAAAGAAAATCCTGCAGTCGAAGGGGTAGTCTCACTCTCCGGATTTAGCCTTCTCGATGGCTTAAATCGTACGATGAGTGGCGCTAACTTCATAGTTTTAAAAGATTGGAGTGAGAGAAAAGCCAAAGACATGCAGCTATCATCAATTTTGAATTACTTCAATCAACAATATAGCAAAATTACAGAAGCCTTAGTTCTCACCTTTAATCCTCCTGCGATTCAAGGGCTAGGAACAGTTGGCGGCTTTGAATTCTGGATTGAAAATCGTGGGTCGCAAGGAGTCGAGGGCCTTAGCCAAGCTGTGGCAGAATTTTTGGAAGAATCTATAAACCACCCAGCCTTAGCCAATCTTACGACAACATTTCAAACAAACAATATGCAATTATTTGTCGATCTCGATCGCTATAAAGCCCGCTCTTACGGTGTGGGAATCGCCGACATTTTTCAAACATTACAAGTCCTCCTCGGATCCCTTTACGTAAACGATTTTAATAAATTTGGCAGGACTTTTCGCGTGACTGCTCAAGCAGAACCTAATTACCGTTATAAGATTGACGATATCGGTGAAGTCTATGTCAGATCCGCTAATGGAGAAATGATCCCGATGAAGTCTTTAGTGACCTTAAAATACGTCTCAGGCCCTACATTAATCAGCCGATTTAACGGTTTCAATGGGGCGAGAATCTTGGGCCACGCTGCCCCTGGCTATAGCTCAGGACAAGCTATGGACACAATGGAAGAGATTGCCAGAAAAATTTTACCCCAAGGGATGACTTTTGCTTGGAGCGGTGAGTCCTATCAAGAAAAAGCCACAGGAGGGACAGCCAGCTCAGTGTTGCTCGGTGGAATTGTGGTCGTCTTTTTAGTTCTAGCTGCTTTATATGAAAAATGGTCTTTACCTTTTGCTATCATTCTTGCCGTTCCCCTTGGTCTATTTGGCGCTTTTGTCGCTGTTTTGTTAAGTGGAACTTCTAATGATGTCTACTTCCAAGTGGGACTTGTCACCCTCATCGCCCTATCCGCAAAGAATGCAATTCTCATCGTGGAATTTGCTGTCATTAAACGCAATGAGGGAATGCCTATTATTGAGGCGGCGTTAGAGGCTGCAAGATTGCGTTTTAGGGCTATTTTAATGACTTCGCTCACCTTCATTTTCGGGGTTGTTCCGCTTGTCATCAGCTCGGGAGCTGGAGCCAACAGCCGCCACTCTGTCGGTACGGGCGTTCTTGGCGGTATGATCAGTGCCACCTTCTTTGCCGTATTCTTTGTGCCTTTTTTTTATAGGATTATAGAAGAATTAACAGAAAAATTCCAATCGCGTAAGAAGGGCCATGAGAAAAAAATTTAACCAGTCTATAGCTTTAGTCTTTCTCCTTCTTTCTCTCCACTCTTGCGTTCTTTATCCGCGCTACCAAAGAACCATCGATGGCTTACCTGAATCTTGGAGGGTGGAAAGTGCCACGACGTCAATAATTGCCAATTTTAACTGGTGGCAGCAGTTCGATGATCCTGTCTTAAATGTACTCATTTGTGAAGCTCTTGAATACAATAAAGATCTTCGTATCGCCATTGCACGCGTTTACGAATTTTATGCAGCTTATGGAATTGCACAGTCCGCTTTGCTGCCTGAACTGACAGGTTCTGGGTATTTTCAACGCCAAGAACTTTCTTTAGAATCTCTAGGAGCAAATGGATTAACTCCCGCACAAATCTTGCGCACTTACAATACCTATAATGTTTTCCTAAACTTAAATTATGAGCTAGATTTTTTTGGTCGCATTCGCAGCTTAACAGATGCAGCTCTCCATGATTATTTAAGCCAAATTGATGCGCGAAGAAGTGTCATCCTCACCTTAATTACCTCTCTTGCCAAAGCCTATATTCAGTTGCGACAATTTGATATGCAATTGCAGATCTCTCAAGAAACCTATCAATCACGTCTTGACTCATACGAGCTTGCTGTTTTGCGTTTCGAAGGCGGATTGACATCAGAAATTGAAGTGAAACAAGCACAATCTGAAGTGGATGTAGCTCTAACTCAGGTTAAACAGCTAGAGATTCAAATCCCTCAACAAGAAAATCTCATTAGCATACTGGTCGGAAAAAATCCTCAAAGTATTACGCGCGGGCGCACACTCGATTCTTTAGCTTTGCCTGGAACAATTCCAGCGGGTATTCCTTCAGAGATCTTAGAGCAACGACCTGACATTATGCAGGCTGAGCAACAGTTGTTAGCAGCAAATGCACGCATTGGCGAGGCTAGAGCGCAATTCTTTCCTTTACTTAAACTGACCGGCTCCTATGGCAGCATTAGCTTAGAGCTCAGCAAGCTTTTTACGGATGGAGCAGCTCAGTGGAATTACATGCTTTCGTTCCTTCAGCCGCTCTTTAATGCTAACAGGCTCACCTATCAGGTAGATGCTGCTGAAATGCGCAAATTGCAAGCGCTTTACCGATATCAGCAAACCGTCCAAAATGCCTTTAGAGAGGTCAATGACACCCTTATTGCCCATAAGAAAACAATTGAGCTTATCGCCGTGCAGAAACATCGCGCGCAAGTGCTCAAGGAATACCTTGATTTGGCAAAATTACAATATGACAATGGGCAAACCGACTACCTTAACGTCTTAGATGCGGAAAGAAACCTCTTTTCTGCGGAACTCGATCTAGCTCAAGTACAAAGCGATGGTTTAATCACATTCATTAATGTCTATGGAGCTCTTGGAGGAGGATGGGTCATCGCTGCTGATCAGGTGAAAATCTCAAGTCCTTAATCACCCACAACAAAAACTAGACAGCCTAAAAATAAAGATGCTATCTTTTAATCTTTAAATTAAAGGTGGTTCTATGCGTACCCTTTTCACACAAATGTTTTTTATTTTAACCTGTCTTTCCTTTTTTTCCTTAAAGAGTGAAGAAAGGATCCAAAGTGGGATTAAAGGAGTTACCTTCCCAAAAGAGATTTCTTTTTCTCATGAAGCAGAGACCTATCAACTAGAACTCACAGGAATGGCAATCCGTAAAAAATTTTTCGTTAAAGTGTATTGCATTGCGAGCTACATCGAAAAAACTGCTTTTACTAGGGAAAACTTACTCAGAGAAATTTTAAATGACCGTTGGGCAAAGCAGCTGACAATCCAATGGATTCATGATGGAGCTTTAGATAAAGTCAAGCAAGGGTACTTAGATTCCTTTCAAAGCTCTCTTACCTCCTCTTTGTGGACAGAACTGCAACCTGAGATTGCCCAATATCTATCCTATTTCAAAAAGGATGTGAAAGAAGGCGATACACATATTTTAAGATGGTTGCCAGGAGGGAAGATCGAGGTAATTATTAATGACAGCCTCGTAGGTAAACTAGAAAATCCCACTTTTGCCAAAGCCTTGTGGGGATTATGGTTTTCTTCCAATCGTTTCGTCAATCGGGACGATCTATTATCTATTAAATAGAGGATGTTTCTTAAAAAGAGCTCCTAAGGAAGCAGGAAATTTTGCGCGCAAAGAACCTTAAAATGGCTTCTTAAACCATCACCTAGTTTTTCATTGGCTTTTTAAAAGGCAAATTGGGATGATTGGAGGCTATCAGATCTCTTGCATAACTTCCTTTGCTTGAAAAAACTGATCATTTTTGAGTGAATTTAAAGGGTAATTTTAGCAAGTAAATGAAGTTATGCAAGAGATCTATTTAATAAAATGAAGTTCCAAGGCGTCCCTCGCCTCTTTCTTAAAACTTTCTTGCAAATCATCCTTGGGACGTTAATCAATTACAAAGTAACTATTTATGAGTTCTGCAGAGCTATTAGATTCCATAACAAAACGTCGAACTTTCGCCATTATCAGCCACCCCGACGCCGGAAAAACGACTCTTACTGAAAAACTACTTCTTTATTCTGGAGTACTGCAAGCTGCAGGCGTTGTTCGTGGGCGTAAAGGGAAAAAATTTGCCGCTTCCGATTGGATGTCGATGGAACAAGAACGAGGCATTTCCATTACAGCCTCTGCGATGCAGTTTGTCTATAAGGATATTGTAATTAATATTCTCGATACTCCAGGACATGAAGACTTCTCAGAAGACACCTACCGCACTTTAACGGCTGCCGATTGTGCGATTATGGTTATCGATGCTGCCAAAGGTGTGGAGAAACAAACACGCAAGCTGTTTGAAATCTGTAGCTTGCGCAAAATCCCCGTCATGACATTAATCAATAAGATGGATATGCCAGGACGCGATCCTATCGATCTAATGGATGAGGTCGAAAACGTCTTGCAAATTCAAGCCTATGCTTACAACTGGCCGATCGGCTCGGGAAAGCAATTTGCTGGAGTTTATGACAGAGTGTTGCAAAAAGGACTCCTCTTTACCCGCAGTGAAGGAGGTAGTCATCGTGCGATTAGCCAAGAAGTCGCTATCGAAGATGGCGAAGGATCTAAAAGCATTGATGCTGAGGTGCTAAATCAACTTAAAGAGGATTTAGCTCTATTGGATATTGCTGGCAATTCTTTTAAAAAAGAGGCTTTCTTAAAAGGCCAATTGACCCCTGTCTTTTTTGCTTCTGCCCTTTCTAATTTTGGGATTGAACCCTTTTTTGATGCCTTCATCGATCTTGCTCCCTCTCCCTACGGACGTCTTGCGGATCTACAAAATGGCGAGGAAGTTTATATTGATCCTGTGAAAACGCCTTTCAGCGCCTATGTTTTTAAAATTCAATCGAATATGGATCGCAACCACCGCGATAGCTTAGCTTTTTTACGGATTTGCTCTGGCCAATTTGAAAAAGATCTTGTCGTGAAGCACCATCGCTTAAAAAGAGAAATCCGCCTTTCTAGGCCGCACAGCATGCTCGCTGGAGAAAGAGAAACGCTGACATCTGCTTGTGCAGGAGATATCGTTGGTGTGCTTAATCCCGGAATTTTTTTTATTGGTGATACGGTCTCGATTACAGGAGATTTCAACTTTAAACCCCTCCCTCAATTTCAACCGGAAATCTTTGCACGATTAAACCCTAAAGATACGAGCAAAAGAAAGTCCTTTGATAAAGGCATCCGACAATTAGCTCAAGAGGGTACTATCCAGGTGCTCTATAAAAATAAAGATGATGGCGATTTTATTTATGGAGCCATTGGAAAGCTACAATTCGAAGTGATGCAATACCGTCTACTCGATGAGTACAAAGTGGAAACGACGCTTACGCCCCTCTCTTACTCTTGCAGTGCTTGGATTATTGGAGACCTTGCTACTTACAAAAACCCTTCTAGCTCCATGATTGTTCACGACAGAGCAGGAAGACCTATGGCGCTATTTGAAACTCTTTGGGAAAAGGATTATGCTAAAAAGCAAAACCCTGACCATGAGCTGATTGATATCCACGTTTAACCTTCGTTACTCGCCTTCCTAACCTTCTTCTACAATTCGATGGTGAAGTGGATTGTCCAGGCCTTAGGGCTCTCCAAGGATATCTTTGATTTTCAAAAAAATCATCTTTTCTCCTTAGTCTCCAGGAGTGGAACTCTAACAAAATATTAAGAATTAAGCCCTTCTACCTCTCATGTAGAGAAAAGTAAAGGGGCTCTTTTACTATGACTGGAATTTAATTTTTAAGGCTTTTCCATTGCCCGAGATTGATCGCCTTTCCTCCACTGGATATAGTCTTTAAGCACCTGTGCGTGGTCAAAAGCTAGCTCGCCCCATGGAATATCCTCTAGATGGACAACAAAAGCTTTTGCTGCATCATCCCCTGCCTTTGGCAGCTGGAAGGCTTTAGCGGTGTGAGCAACCTCGACGGAATGGTGTCTAAAGTCTCTTAAAGGGTCAGAGTAAACATGAAATTGCCTCAAATCATTCAACTCAAGATGAACTTCCTCCATCATCTCACGTCTGACAGCACTTTCAACTGTTTCTCCATATTCAACTTTACCACCAGGAATGGCTTTACCAAAAGGAGCTTTCCCCCTTTCGATGAGAACAATACCTTTAAAGTCTTCCCCTTCATAGATTTCAATAATGGCTGTCGTTGTCAGGATGGGAGGTTTATGAGCTTGTTTAATAAGAGGTTCACTTGTCGTGACAGGCAAAGGGCTTAACAAAAGAGTAAAAAATAAAAAGAGGTACTGAATATTGCGTCTCATCATCTTTCCTAAATTAGTTAGTAAATACAGGACAGCATAATCTCATCTTGTAGGAAATGTCAATTTTTTACCTCTCTTTGTAGATTTCACCACAAGAAGAGCATTTGACTTGTAATGTGAGTTTTTTTAATGTCTATTTTTATTTTTAAAAGGAACCATTTGATGTTTGCTGTACGACCGCCCTCTCCAGCCGAGAAGGTCATTTCGGAGAAAAATTCCTCCTACCATTACCCCACTGTTTTAAAGCAAACTGCTTTCAGTCAACACTCTGTTTCCGACAGAATCACACAACTTTCCTTTCAAGCAACCAGAATTTTGGGATTAACGGAAAGTGGCTCTGAAGCTGAAGTCTCTTTCACTGGCAAGGCAGACTTTTTGGCCAATCCAAAACAATTTCACTATAAAATCTCACAGCTAAATGATGGGACATACAAATTAAGAGCCTGCACCAAAGGGCTGGGTGGTGGCAATAGCACTTCAGCGCTCACTAACCGTTCACCTCATAGCAAGGTGACACTACAGCTCATCGAAACATTAAAAAATAACATGCTTGACAAAAGTGCTACGCAAAGCATCGAAGCTTTTATCAAGCGTGGAGCGGACGTCAATTTCCACCTTAAAGAAGGATATACAGGGCCTTCCCCTCTTCTTATGGCCTTATTGGGAGAAAGCGAAGCCAATATCAATCTTTTATTAAAAAACAGTTGTTCCGCTAAAAATACACAGGATCTTTTTTACCAAGTTCTTCTTGGAATTAAAACGAAAACACCACATTGCACTTTAAAACTGCTTAGGCAACTTTATAAAGCAGGCGCTGACATCCATTTCCGCACTCCACGAAGCAACCCCTATCCTGACTGCTCTCCTTTTTTAGAGCTCTCTTATGTGCCAGAGGGCACGCTGGCTGATATAGCGTTTGTGTTAGGCCAAGGTGACGTTTTCAAATGGCTTTTATCGGTTGGTGTAGAACCTGATGCCAAAGCACAAGAGATATGGAATTTCACGCCATTAACACCAAGTGAACATGCGATCCAGATAGCCTACCACGATTACATAAGAGAAAAGGACCCCTTAAAAAATTTGGAGCTATACATTAAGGAACGAGACTGGGAAACCATTTCTTTAATGCTAGATGCAAATCCTCTATCGGAAATTGAAGAAAACCTTTTCCTACTCACTTTCGTCGAATGCAATGCTCAACTTATCGAAGATGAAAGCTACTTTAAGCAAGCTTCGCAAGTCTTAAAGCGAATGATAAGTAAACGAAACCAACCCCTTCACTCTTTAATCGACGAAGCCATTAATCAGAATTGGCAAAACAACCTTGCCCTTTTTCTGCTAGATTTAGGAGCTGTTCCAAGCCATCCGTCTCTTGTCCATAAACTCCTATTGAGCACCATTGTGCGATTTAATATTCAAGCTTTTAAACAAATCCTGAGAAGCAATCTAGTAAAAGATATTCATTTTAAAGATCGTTATGGCAATTCGATTCTTTATTACGCAGCACTCTATGAAAGAAGAAAATGCATAAAATCGTTATTGAAGCAAGGAGGAGATGTTAGAGATATTCCTCAATTTTCTTTAAAAGGCATGCTAGCTATTGATAGGATCAGAATCGTCAGACAGATGACTGAAGCACAAAACATAAATTATCCCTGCCCCATTGCTCCCTTTGTAGAAAAAATTTTGACAGAAAATGCTTCCCTGATAAAAGACACTCAGCTTACTCAAGTAAAAAGTATTTTATATGAGGTTTTAGCAAGCTCCACTCTGCCCTTCCAGAGCAATTCTCATCACAAACGAGAGATTGAGCACTTAAAAAATTTTTTAGCCCAACTTCTAAGTGAAAACGCTGTAGATAACAAGGAAGAGATCTTAGTAAGCTTAAGAAGTGAATTAAATTATCTAATTCGAAATAACATTGATATCCCTACCCCACCAAAAAACTGGGTAGAGGCTCTCGGAGGCTGCTTAAAAAGCTATTTCATTAGAAATAAGGATGTTGAGGAAAAAAACTTAAAGGAATGCCTCATGCAAACCCTTAAAAGTTTTGAGGAAATTAATGAAGTAAAACGCGATTAGTTTTACAACTAGCTTTTATTTTGTTAAATTTAATAATCAAAAAAATAAAATGAAGCCCCTATGAGCTCTGCAATTTCACCTCTATTGGCACTTCCGCTTTCAACGTTATCAGAAGATGCGGTTGTAAACATTTTATCTCGCCTCGCTATAGGAGATTTGTGTGCTGTGGCAAGAACCTCAAAGCTTTTTAATACGCTAGCTCAAGATCCGCGAATTTGGAAAGCCAAAGTCATGGCAGAGTTTGGAGAACGTCTTTCTGAGGATCTTAAAAGACCCGACAAGGAATGGAAAGCAATCTATAAAGAGCTGGCAGAAAGTAAAAAAAACCGCATGGACAATATCGGAGATGTTATCTCTACCCATGCTAAGAAAGTTGTTAGCGCTGATATCACCCATAGAACAAATGCAGCTGCCGCTAGGATTTTTGGCTTGACAGCTCCCCCAGGAACCATCCAAGTTCCTGAACAACGCGGGACCTTGGCAGGGCGTAAAATTACTTACAAACGACCGAATCAACTATGATGGTAAAGGAGGAGAGTCTCCCTCCTTTTTTAAATTACAAAAAGCAGTTTAAGGGACGCTAGTGACTGAATTTCCTGCCAGCTTAGAAGATGGGCTTATAAAATCCCAAGATTTTTCCCAAAAAACTCTTGCAGGTAAGTCCTTTACAAATAGCTTATTTGAGCATTGCAATTTCACCGAAACGCAGCTTTTTAATAGTCGTTTTATCTGCTGTTCTTTTCAAAGTTGTAATTTTAGCTTATCCCATTTGGATGGTTGTCGCTTTCAAGAGGTGTTTTTTACCGATTGTAAGATCGTAGGCGCGGAATTCTTTAAATGTGATAAGACCTTCTTTTCAATGACTTTTAGAAATTCTCTATTACAGTACTGTAATTTTTCTGATCTTCATTTAAAAGGGATTTTATTTGCTAATAGTAAGGTAAGAGAATGCCACTTTATCAATACCTCCCTCGTACAAGCGTCCTTTAATGAAACTGATCTTTTGGGAACAATTTTTCACCATGCCGATCTTTCTAAAGCAGACTTTTCGCACGCCTACAATTACAACATTGATCCACGAACAAATACCTTGAAAAAAACCAAGTTTTCCATGCCAGAAGCAGTCGGCCTTTTGAAGGGGCTTGATATTACTCTTATTTAAGGTTTCACTGCGATAGGAGTCTGCTTCAAAAAACGATCTTTAGCTTTTTAAGAAATTTTGATTAAATGTTTTTGTTATAGCCTTTTTGACTAACAATTGATTTAGTGTATAGATGCCTAATATTTCAAAATTTATAAAAAATCATGTCCCTCTTTGTGTCTGCACTTTGGGAATAGGAATCCTTTGTTACTTAGGATACCGTGGGGTAAAATGGGTGATTAGCAAATGCCTTAGAACTCAAAAAATTGATCATACTGCGCAAAAAAATATAGGCAAACAAGAACACATTCTCCCCAAGCCTCTAATTGACCGTGTTAATTTAGGGATTAGCCAAGATGAAATTATTAAGATGGGGCAAGGGGACTATATTGTCTTTTATCAGACTTCTAAGGGAGAAAAAAAAGATGTAGACAAAGAAACTTTTGATAAGGTCTATAATGTTGTGTGCGCGTTTTCCCCCGCAGCAATACTAGAGAGAGGCTCTGAGAACATGGTGGAGGAATGCGTTTATCGTTATCAACATATCAAAGCTAAGTTACACGAAATAGATGCGCGACTAAAGATTATCTTCGTCCCGCGTACTCTAATGGAATTGATTTTTCTTCGTAAATGCATCAATGAAGACATTAAAAATGATGAAATTTGTCCTTTTTTAAGCAGAATGGAGCAACTCTACATTTATCATCCCGAATCATCAATCGTATTTAAAAACGAAGATCCTGAAAGCCGCAAAAGCAATTTAGGCGAGATTGAAATGCAAAAGCGCAAGAGAAAGTGTTGGCATCTTTGCTATTTCGATGATGCTGGGGATAACGAGCATGCTGATGTCAAAAAAGTGGCTTATCGATTAAATAAAGCTGTCATTAAAACTCTTTCTCCAACGAAAAAAGGCTTCTCGCATAAAGAATTTTCCTCTTTTCTCGAAAAAGAGATTTCTTTTTTGAAAGCTCACTATTTAAGAGGGCCGGAAGCTATGGCAAGACTTGATGCAATTAACAAGGATGCCTATAACGGTACTAGAGTTCCTGGGCCTACCTTAAACTTTGGCTACGAATTCACTTGCGACAAGCCAATGGGCATTCGCAATGAAAATGATGCACAAATTATAAGAAATGCTCTTGCCTTGGATTGTAGTGCAATTGCTCAGAAGGCTTTTATCCTCTATAGAGGTGCTGATTTTCAAAGAGATTCTTGTCTTTCCTCAAAAGATAGTAATATCCCCTATAGCCTCTCTTTTGGAACTAGCCTATTTGCCGGATCTTTATTCGATGCTGGAGCCTCAGCATTTCCTTTCATGAGGAACAGTCGAAATGGCTATGCTATTGCAGTTCCTTTTGAACACTTTAAAGAGTCTATTTTTTACATTCCCCCAACAAACACTCTGGCTCAACTATACGGGGATGGAGAAGCCTTTCACGGCAGAACCAAAGCTTGGAAAGATTTTGATCTTACTAGGATCGCAGGCATACGAGGGGGAAACAACTGTCGAAAACGGGATCATCTTCAATCTAACTTAGCTAAAGAAGATTTTATCGCTCAATTTCAGGAATATAAGAGCAAAGCACTGCAACTTAAATAATTTATTTTTGAAACTCCCTTTCTTTGCTTGCTCTATTTCCATTTAAGGTCCTACAGCCTTGGAAGGCTCAATTTGACTAGAAAGGTTAAATCAAAAGTTGATGAATATAGGCAAAAGTTCCTGAACCCACTAACCTCTAAGCTAATCTGACCTTTTGATAACTAAGACAATATTATTCTTTTGTAGAATTTAAATAAAACCTGTCTTCAATGAAGTCTGTTCTTAAAAAACCAGGGGGTTTTAATTAGAAATACTTGATAAAAAATTTCATACGTGGTCATCTCCTTTGATAGCTTATATCAAAGGAAGCGAGTATGGCCTCAAAATCCCGTAAAGATGAATACACCGATCTCGAAAAAGAGATTGATATTAAAGAGTTTAGAGATTCATTTTTAAGCTATTTCAGCAATATACCCGATCCAAGGAAAGAATGTAATCTGACCTACAAATTGGAACACATTTTCTTCATCA